>DALZRX010000527.1:0-3092 GCA_032015805.1 Achromobacter sp. | reverse complement strand
TGCCGCAGCACCGGCTGCCGCAGCATCAGCCCCCGACTATGTGCTGGATCCGGACGCGCGTGTCAGCAAGGCGCAGCGCGACCGTGCCCTGGCGCCCGAGGATGCGCCGCTGGCAAGCGGTACGTCCGACATCGACGAATACTTCGACAGCGCGCCGATTCCGGCGGCCGCTTTCGACGAGCCGGTGCCCACGTACGCGCCGGCGCCGGCCGTGCCAAAGCCCGCAGCCAAGCCCGCGCCCGCTGCGCCCGTGCCGACCACCAAGCCGCCGTTCAAGGACGACGGCTCGATTTGAATATCCTTTCAGACAAACAAGGTTGAACCATGAGTCTTGATCGCGTCTCCCCTGGCAAGAAGCTGCCGGAAGACTTCAACGTCATCATCGAAATCCCCATGAACGCCGACCCGGTGAAGTACGAGGTCGACAAGGATTCCGGTGCAATCTTCGTTGACCGCTTCATGCTGACCGCCATGCACTATCCGTGCAACTACGGCTACATTCCCCAGACCCTGTCCGAAGACGGCGACCCCGCCGACGTGCTGGTCCTGACGCCGTTCCCGATCCAGATCGGCGCTGTCGTGCGCTGCCGCGCCATCGGCGTGCTGGAAATGGACGACGAGTCGGGTGGCGACGCCAAGCTGCTGGCCGTGCCGATCGAAAAGCTGTACCCCCCGTACCGCAACATCAAGTCCTACGAAGATCTGCCGACGGAAGACGTCTCCCGCATTCAGCACTTCTTCGAACACTACAAGGACCTGGAAAAGGGCAAGTGGGTCAAGGTCAAGGGTTGGAAGGGCGTCGATGCGGCACACGAGGAAATCGTGCGCAGCGCCGAGCGCTACACCAAGGGCTGATCTGGCTGCTCACCGGCCGGCATTGCGCCGGCTGGCGCCTTGAAGCGGCGCGGCCGCGACGGCTCGTTGCCAGTCGCAGCCGCGCCGTTGCCTTATGAGTGTCCGATCCTTCACGGCCCTCGCAATGGGCCCAGAAAGGGATACACTCGCGAGTGCTTTTTCAAACGCCCGGCCGCCCAAGAACAACAACGCCCCTATCGCGGGGTCACAGGGCCAGCCAAGCGCGCGCGGCGTCGGGGTAACATATTTCCCGGTTTTTCCGGTCACGTATTTGTCATAGGTTGATAGCTCATGGACTACGTTTTACCTCCCCAGCCGCCCGTCGCGGTTCCCGTTGCCGGCAGTGCCGCGCTGTTCCCGGTGCGCCGCGTCTATTGCGTCGGCCGCAACTACGCCGAGCATGCCAAGGAAATGGGTTTCACCGGCCGTGAAGACCCGTTCTTCTTCTGCAAGCCCGCGGATGCGGTGCTGTTCGTGGCCGACGGCGAAACCGGCAAGATGCCTTACCCGCCCAAGACGTCCAACCTGCATTACGAAATGGAGCTGGTCGTGGTGCTGGGCAAGGGCGGCCGCGACATCCCGGTCGAGCAGGCAAACGACTGCGTGTGGGGCTATGCGCTGGGCCTGGACATGACCCGCCGCGACCTGCAAGGCGAAATGAAGAAGCAGGGCCGTCCCTGGGAAATCGGCAAGGCGTTCGACCAATCCGCGCCGCTGGGTCCCATCCACCCGCGCAGCGTGGTCGGCACGCTGGACAAGGGCGCCATCTGGCTCGACGTCAACGGCGAGCGTAAGCAATCCAGCGACATTTCGCAGATGCTGTGGAATGTGCCGGAAAGCATTTCGTACCTGTCGGGCCTGTTTGAGTTGCAGCCCGGCGACATCATCTTCACCGGCACGCCGGAAGGCGTGGGCGCCGTGCGTCAGGGTGACGTGATCACCGGCGGCGTCGAAGGCCTGGGCGAACTGCGCGTGCAGATCGCCTGAGCGTCGGCGCTTTCATTTTCTCATTCTGGAGTTACAGCATGCGCGGCAAGATCGTGCTGACTGCCTTCGTCGTGTTCGGGTTCGTGCTGGCCGGTTGCAATACCGTGGCTGGCATGGGCAAGGATATGTCCCGGGCGGGCAATGCCATTACCAACGCGGCCGACAAGTAATCGGCGCGCGCTGGCAAAAAAAAGCCCCTTGAGCGATCAAGGGGCTTTTTGTTGGCCGGTGCAAGGCCAACCTGCGAGGCAACCTACAGCACGTCGCCCGCGTAGTCGGCCAGGCGCGAGCGCTCACCGCGCTGCAACGTGACGTGGCCAGAGTGTGGCCAGCCTTTGAAGCGGTCGACGACGAACGTCAGTCCCGAGCTGCCTTCCGTCAGGTAGGGCGTATCGATCTGGGCCACGTTGCCCAGGCAGATCACCTTGGTGCCGGGACCCGCGCGCGTCACCAGCGTCTTCATCTGCTTGGGCGTCAGGTTCTGCGCCTCGTCGATGATGAGGTACTTGTTCAGGAACGTGCGGCCGCGCATGAAGTTCAGGGACTTGACCTTGATGCGCGAGCGGATGAGGTCCATGGTGGCCGCGCGGCCCCAGTCCCCGTTGCCCTCGCCGTCGCCCATGTTGAGCACGTCCAGGTTGTCTTCAAGGGCGCCCATCCAGGGCAGCATTTTTTCCTCTTCGGTGCCGGGCAGGAAACCGATGTCTTCACCGACGGGCACCGTGACGCGCGTCATGATGATCTCGGTGTAGCGCTTGGTCTCCAGCACCTGCGTGATGCCCGCCGCCAGCGCCAGCAGCGTCTTGCCCGTACCGGCCTGGCCCAGTAGCGACACGAAATCGCATTCCGGGTTCATCAGCAGGTTCATGGCGAAATTCTGCTCGCGGTTGCGCGCCGTGATGCCCCAGACATTGTTCTTGCCGTGGGTGTAGTCGCGCAGGGTGGCCAGCACCGCCATCTTGCCGCTGACTTCGCGCACCTGCGCGTACAGCGGCATCTGGCCTTCGAAGTAGACGAACTGATTGACGACGAACTGCGAACACAGCGGGCCGTGGATGCGGTAGAACGTGGTGCCGCCCTGTTGCCAGGACTCGACATCCTTGCCGTGCTTGTTCCAGAAGTCCTCGGGCAACTGCATGACGCCCGAGTACATCAGGTCCGAGTCTTCGAGGACATGGTCGTTGAAGTAGTCTTCGGCGGCCATGCCCAGCGCGCGCGCCTTCAGGCGCATGTTGATGTCCTTGGACACC
>DALZRX010000526.1:0-3099 GCA_032015805.1 Achromobacter sp. | reverse complement strand
GGCCGCTACAGCGGCGTGCTGCACCTGGGCATCGGCGGCAGCGACTGGGGGCCGCGCATGGTCACCCGCGCCTTGCGCCACGAGGGCGCGCGCCGCGAAGTGCGATTCGCCTCCAACGTGGACTCGCACTCGGTGGCCGACGCGATGAGCCGGCTGGATCCGCACAATACGCTGGTCATCGTCGCCTCCAAATCGTTCACCACGACCGAGCCGCTGGCCAACGCCGAGGTCGCAATGAACTGGCTGCGCGAGGCCGGCGTCGCCGACCCCATCAAGCAGGTCGTGGCGATCACCTGCAATGTCGAGGCGGCGCTCAACCTGGGGATCCTGCCCGACCACATCTTCCAGATCTGGGACTGGGTGGGCGGGCGCTATTCGTTGTGGTCCGCCATCGGCCTGCCGGTCGCGCTGGCGCTCGGCAACGACACCTTCGACCGGCTGCTCGCGGGCGCGTCGGCCATGGACGACCACTTCCGCAACGCGCCCCTGGCCGAGAACGCCCCCGTGCAGATGGCGCTGGCCGGCGTGGCCAACCGCAGTGTGCTGGGCTACGACTCGCTGGTCATCACGCCCTACGATTCGCGGCTGTATCACATCGTGCCGTGGGCCCAGCAGCTTGAGATGGAATCGTTGGGCAAGGTCGCCACCGCCGACGGCAGCCCCGCTGGCGTGCCGACTGGCCCCGCAGTGTGGGGCATGTCGGGCACGGATTGCCAGCACACGTTTTTCCAGTGGCTGCATCAGGACGCGACCGGCGCGCCCGTGGATTTCATCCTGTGTGAGCAGCCGGACCATGCCTATGCCCGGCATCATGAACTGCTGGTCGCCAATTGCCTGGCACAGCGCTCGGCGCTGCTGCGCGGCAAGACGTTTGATGAAGCCCTGGCGGAGACCTCCGCCACCGAACGTGATCCGGCACGCGCGCGGCTGCTGGCGCAGCACCGGGTGCATCCGGGCGGACGGCCGTCGTCGCTGATCGTGCTGCCGCGCCTGGAGGCCTACACGCTGGGCGCGCTGCTGGCCCTGTACGAACACAAGGTGTTCACGCAGGGCGTGATCTGGGGCATCAATCCCTTTGATCAGTGGGGCGTGGAATTCGGCAAGGTCCTGGCCAAGAACATCATGCGCGAGCTGGACGCGCCCCAGCCCAGCCAGCAGGACCCGTCCACGCGCTTCTGGATCGACGCGATCAGGCGCTGAGCGCGTCGTACAGCCCGACGTGGATGCGCGCGACCTGCTTGATGTCGAACTCGCGCTCCGCGAGCGCCCTGCCCGCCGTGCCCATCGACTGGCGCAATGCCGCGTCCTCGGCAAGACGTGCAATGGCATCAGCCAGCGCCGGCGCGTCGCGCACCGGCACCAGCAGTCCGGTCACGCCGGGCTCGATGGCATCGCGGCAGCCTGGCACATCGGTCGTCACGACCGCCCGCGCGCAGGCTGCGGCCTCGATCAATGACTTGGGCAGGCCTTCCCGGTAGGAAGGCAGCACCGCGATGTGCGCGGCCGCATACAGCGCCGCGATATCCGAGCGCTCGCCCAACGCCTGCACGCAGCCGTCACGCTGCCAGGCGTCGACATCGGCCTGTGTGGCGGACGTCGGGTTCCCGGCGTCCAGGCCTCCCACGAGTTGCATCGTCACCGGCACGCCGCGTTCGCGCAGCAGCCTTGCCGCCTGCACGAATTCCTGCACGCCTTTGTCGCGCAAAAGGCGCGCCACCATGGTGACGACGACGGGTGGGGCCGACGGCTCCGGCGTGGGACGGTAGGCGTCCAGGTCCACGCCCGCGCCGCGGATGATGACCACCTGATCTTCGCGCACGGCGCCCAATGACTTGAGCAAGTCGCGGTCGTTGGCGTTCTGGAAAATCACCCGGCTGTTGGGATGGCCCAGCGCGATCCGGTACAGGCGCGCCACCACGGCGCGCACCAGCCGCATCTTCAGCGAATTCGACAGGAAGACGAACCCCAGCCCCGAGATCGCCGCGACCATGCCGGGCACACGGGTCAGGCGCGCGGCGATGCCGCCGTACAGCACAGGCTTGATGGTGACCAGGTGCACCACGTCGGGTCGCAGCCGGCGGAACAGCCGGATCAACGCCAGCAGCGTGCCCAGTTCCTGCAGCGGATGCTTGCCGCTGCGCGTCATGGGAATGGGATGGTGGGTCATGCCCAGCGACTGGATGTCGGCCACGGCCGGGCCATCCATCGTCGCAACGTGAACGTCGTAGCCCGCCTTCTGCGCAGCCAGCGCGACCGGCACGCGGTGCGACATGAAGAACGCCGGGTTGTTGACGACAAACAGCAGACAGCGTCCGGCGCTCATGCTTGGACTCCAGAAATACGGCGCCAGACGGCGATATAGCTTTGCACCATGCGCGCAAGGTCGAAGTGTTCCAGGACACGCGCGCGTCCGGCCTCGCCCGCGCGCTCGCGACCCCGTGCGGCCACGTCGCACAGCGCGGATTCGATGCCGCGGGCCAGGGCCTCGGGCTGCTCGGGCGGCACCACCACGCCGGTGTCGCCGACGATGTAGGCTGCGTCGCCGACATCCGTTACCACGCAATACACGCCGCAGGCCATGGCTTCGGCGACCACGTTTGGAAAACCTTCGGCGCAGCTCGACAGCACATGCAGGTCCAGTCCGTTCATGACGGCGGGCACGTCGTCGCTGGGGCCGTTGAGCACCACGCGGTCGCGCAAGTCCAACTTGTCGAGCAAGGCGCCCAGTTGCGCGTTGCCTTCGGTCATGTCCCGGCCGATCAGCACGCAGCGCAGGCCGGCGTCGCGTCCGTCGCGCACCAGCGCCGCGACGGCGCGCAGCAGATTGGCGTGATCCTTGAGCGGATCCCAGCGGGCCACGCAGCCGATCACGGGCACATCTTCGGACAACCCCCAGGCTGCCCGAACGCGCGTGCGCGCCAGCGGATCCGGCGCGTAGCGCGACAGGTCATAGCCGTTGGAGATGACGACCATCCGGTCGCGGCGGTAGCCTTTTTCGGCGTGGCGCTGGGCGGCGTTCTGGGCAGCGCACACGATCGCGCGCGGCACGCTGCCCGACAGCAGCGCGCAGGCGCGAAGCACCAGCCGCGCCGAGCGGCT
>DALZRX010000525.1:0-3105 GCA_032015805.1 Achromobacter sp. | reverse complement strand
GGCGGCTGGGGCACGGCGGAGGCGCGGATGGCCTCGTCGCCGCCCGCGCCCAGCATCTGGTGGACCGTGGCGACCAGCGTGATGGCCGGCACCGCGATCATCAGCGAGACGGTAAAAAGGATGCCTTTGCGATGTTCGATCATGATCACACCAGCGGGCCTGGCGAACGCAGATAGTCCGCCTTGATTTTCTCAACGATCCAATAGGCGGTGGCGCCCACGGTGCCGGTCGGGTTGTAGCCCGAGTTCTGCGGAAAAAGTGCCGCGCCCGTGACGAACACGTTGGGTACGTCCCAAGACTGTCCGTATCGGTTGACAACGCTGGTGTCGGGATCCGCGCCCATGGCGGCACCGCCCGTCAGGTGCGTGGACTGATAGGCCGTCGCCGAGAACGGTCGCTTGCGCGGGCCGGGTTCGGTGCGGACGATGCCTTTCATGGCGCGCGCGATCTCGTCGCCTTTTTCGGTCAAGAAGGCCGACATCCGGATGTCATTGTCGGGAAACTCGTAAGTCACCCGCAGCAACGGCAAGCCCCAGGCGTCCTTGTAGGTCGGATCCAGGCTCAGGTAGCCGCCGCGCCACGGTTGGGCCGAACCCGTGATGGTGATATTCGCGGCGTGGTTGTAGTAGCGCGCGACCGCCTTCTTCCACTCCGAGCCCCAGGACGGCGTGCCCTTGGGCGTGGGATGAAATCCGATCGGCGCGCCGCTCACCACCTGGATCTGCAGGTAGCCGCCGCCCACGAAGCCCACCGGCCCGTGGTCGAAGTTGTCGGCGCTGAAGTCGTCCATCGTCACCGCGACTGCGCCAGCGCCCATGAAGGGATTGATGTTGACGGACTCGTCGAAAAAGAGGTTCACGCCCGAGGTGGTCTGGTGCGTATAGTTGCGGCCCACGACGCCGGTG
This sequence comes from Achromobacter sp., assembly GCA_032015805.1. Taxonomy (GTDB): domain Bacteria; phylum Pseudomonadota; class Gammaproteobacteria; order Burkholderiales; family Burkholderiaceae_B; genus Achromobacter. The sequence continues at coordinate 2,200 of DALZRX010000525.1, read as the reverse complement.
TTCGTCGCCGGGTCATAGGGCTTGCCGATGCCGGACAACAGCAAGAGGCGCACATTGTTGATGCCGAACGCGCACAGCACGACGATCTCGGCGGGCTGGAACACTTCTTCGCCGGAGGCATCCACATACGTCACGCCGCGGGCGCGCTTCTTGTCCGGCGTCAGCTCCACGCGCAGCACATGCGCGCCCGTGCGAATTTCGAAGTTCTCCATCTTCATGGCCACGGGCAGGATACAGACCTGCGGCGAGGCCTTGGCGAAGTGCTCGCAGCCGAAGTTTGAACAGAAGCCGCAATAGACGCACGCGCTCATGTGCAGGCCTTCGGTATTCACGTAGGGCCGCGTACAGAGCGCAGAAGGCTGTACGTAAGGGTGGTAGCCCAGCTTGCGCGCGGCCTCGCCGAACAGCGCCGGGGCGTAGGGCACCTTCATCGGCGGATTCGGATAGGGGCGCGAGCGCCATGGCTCGAACGGGTTGCCGCCTTCCTGCTTCTCGCCCTTGAGATTGCCGGCCTGGCCGGAGGCGCCGATCAGGTAATCGAAACGGTCGAAGTAGGGCTCCAGTTCGTCGTAGGTCACCCCCCAATCCTGGCAGGTCAGCTCCTTGTCGAAGATGTCCGCGCCATACCGCTCGTTGTAATGGCTGCGCATGACGAAATCGGTGGGGTCGAAACGGTAATAGGCGCCCGACCAGTGATTGCCCGCGCCGCCCAGGTGCGTGCCCGGATACGCGAACTGCCAGCGGCGCATCGGCAGCGCTTTCTGGTCCGTGCTGTTGCGAAACGTGAAGGTTTCGGTCGCGGCGTCCTGATGCAACTCGTGGCGCCGCGTGTACTTGAGTTCATCGTGAACGTTCGGCCCCTGGAAATCGGGCGACGGCCAGCGCGCCTCGCCCCGTTCCAGCACCACGACACGTTGCTTGGCGGCCGCGAGTTCCTTGCCAATGATGGAACCGGTCCATCCCCCGCCGATGATGGCGACATCCACCGCCGGTAATGTCTTAGCCATGTTTGCCTCCCGGCGTCATCTTGTGGCTGGTGGCGTTGGCGATGGACACCGGCTGGCCGGCCCAGATTACGCCGTGCCGCTCGATGTCGTTCGAGAACGAGGCGAATGCGCCGGGAAAGCCCACCAGCTTCCAACCCACCATGTCGGCGTTGCCGCCGTACAGCGGGTCCGAGAAGAAGCCTTCGATGGTTCCTTCAAGCAGCGCCTGAAAGAAGATGCCCGACGGCAGTGGCGAGAAATCGGGCTTGCCCTCCTGCATGTCCCGCAGCCAGGCGTCCTGGCGCGCGGCATCGAGGTCGGCGAATGGCTTGCCATCCTGCTTGCGCGCCGCGGAGTCCAGGGCGGCGAGCCCGCGCCGGAACATCTCGGCTGGCGTGAACGAAAGCTGGTAGCCCTGTTCCGGCGTGCCCTTCTCGAAGGGGCCCTGGCGGTAGAGTTGGCTGCCTGCGCCCCAGGCGCCTGCAAGCTGTCCGTCCAGGAAAAGGGTCACGCCGGCTTCCTTGGCGCCGGGGCCAAGATCGTCGGCCGGAATCAGGCGCGCCGCGATCGCATCCATCGTCAAGGCTTCCTGCGCATTGAAGAATTTGAGCGTGCGGTTGCCAGGCGTGCCGGCTTCACCAGTGGTGTGGGGTGGGGAGGGCGATTTGTCGTCCGGGGCGCTGATCGCGCGCGGCGCCCACGCGGCGCCGGGGACGCCGACGGCCAGGGCCTTGAGCAGCCCGCGCCGGCCGGGTACAGGTTTATCGCTCATGCATCGCTCCCATGGCGGGGCAGGCACGCGACTTGCCCCTGGGTGGATAAGGATCCCGCGTCAGCTCTTTGGCTTGGCGCCCAGTGTGTCACCGTTGTCGACGAAGGAGCAACCATGAAACATCCGATTCTGTATCTATGCGCTACCGCCATGACGGGCCTGATTGCCACAAGCGCATCGGCGCAGCGCATTGAAAAAACGCTTGTTGCCCAAGCGCAGACGACCGCCCCTGACACCGGCACGACTGGCCAGTCCAAGGCCGAGCACAAGTCCGGCACGCACAAGCAGCCCGCGCAACAGAAGCCTGCGGAAGGAAAAAAGGGCGATCACGGCCGGCAGGATGCACCCAGATCAGGGTCGAGCCCGCGGCAGGACGATGCCGGCGCCGATACGCGGGGCGCCAAGGGCACGCCCGGCAGCAACACCGGGTCGACGGGACACG
>DALZRX010000524.1:0-3110 GCA_032015805.1 Achromobacter sp. | reverse complement strand
CGCCGACGCGCACCGCGGTTCGAGCCTGCGCGCGCTTGTAGTATTTACCGGTGCCGGTTGGCACCTTCATCGTGCGCCACACGCCGAACGGGTCCTTGTAGCGGTAAGTTTCGGCGGCCTGCACCGGCGCGGCGGTCGCCAGCGCCAGAGCGCCCGTCGCAAGCACCGCCACCGCCGCCATCCCGCCGGCGCGCGCCAGGATGGCGCGCGTGGCCGAAAGAATGGTGGAGGTTGGCTGGGACATGGGACGGGGCTCCGGCGGCGTCCTGAGACGCGTTGGCGAGCCCTTATGCTGCTTGCACCATCCGGTCCTGTCTTTCCTGCCGATGATCTAGATCGCGCCCGCGCGGGGGTTTCCCAGGGAAAATCGGGGACATGACTAGGACATGCGGCCGATAAATTTGAGGGTTACTGGCCAGTAAGGATCGTCCTCGTAAAGAATATGACGTAATATTTCGTTCAATTACCAAATGATTGAACCGGCCGCTCGTGCCGGGTTCGGAGAGAGGGTGAAATGGGCGCAGAAAACATGCTCCAGTTAATGCTGGATGCCGACACCAACGTCCTGACGGCGGTCTACACGCCGCCACCCCGTCCCGAACCCGCCGAGGGATCCGGCGCGGCGGCCCCGCCGTCGACCTCCCAGGCTGATGGCGAACAAGCTGACGAACAGGAAGCCGGCGTCGCCGTCGCCGACGAAGCCGACGCCCCGGTGGTCAACACCGATCTGCCGACCTGGGATGTCCTGGTCGCCGCCGCGGCCGCACAAGGCTGGAGCGCCGAGGCGCTCGACAACCATGCCATCCTGGCTTTCATCGACCTGTGCCGCACCGCTGCCGAACCCGTGCAGAGCCCGGTCGGCCAAGTGGTGGACGGCAGCTTCGACATCGAATTGAACGCGACCCGAATGGCCGCGACGCTGACGCTGCATCCGCCCAAGGGCGGCAAGCCCGTCACGCTGGATTCGGTGCGCCAGGCCCTGGCCGATCAAGGGATCGTGCATGGCGTACTGGACGCGGCCCTGGCTGAGGCCGTGTCGCTGGGACGCGCCGAGACCATCCTGGCCGCGCAGGGCACGCCGCCCACGCGCGGCACGCCCACCCGCTTCGAAAGCCTGCTTGACCGCCTGAAGCCCCGCGCCGAGGACCTCGACGAACTGGCCCAGGTGGATTACCGGGATCTGGGCAGCCTGCTGCTCGTGTCGCCCGGCACGCCGCTCATGCGCCGCATTCCGCCGCTACCGGGCGTTGACGGCACCAACGTGCTCGGCGAAGCCGTGATGCCCGACGAGCTGCCCGACACGCCGTTCTCCAAGGAACTGTCCGGCGTCGAGATCGACCCCGAGGACCCGCTGCTGTTGCGCGCGGCCATTGCGGGCACGCCGACACTCATTACCCACGGCGTGCAGGTCAACCCGATGGTCGAGGTGGACGCCGTCAACCTGTCCACCGGCAACATCAATTTCGAAGGCTCCTTGCAGGTGCGCGGCGACATCGCCGCCACCATGGAAGTGCGCGTGACCGGCGACGTGGTCGTCAACGGCACCATCGAGGCCGCGCTGGTCGAGGCGGGCGGCAGCGTCACCGTCAAGGGCGGCATCATCGGCATGGCTGAAACCCAGCACGACGCCAACGCCGCGCCGCGTACCGCGCACATCGTCTGCGGCGGCACGCTGCGGGCGAAGTTCATTGAAAACGCCGTCATCAGCGCGGGTCAGAACATCGACGTCGAACGCGAGATCCGCCAATGCAGCATCGCCGCCGGCGGCAGCGTGAACGTCGGTCCGCCCAACACGCAGCAAAGCGCCATCACGGGCGGCGAAACCCGCGCCCTGCTGGCGGTGCGCGCCGGCACCATCGGCTCGCCGGCCGGCATTCCGACGCTGGTGCAGGCCGGTTTGGACCCACACGCCGACATCAAGCGCTCGGCGCTGACGCGCAAGCGCCTGAAGATGAACGAAGAAAAGGCCAAGCTGGAACAACTGCTGATGTTCCTGCAGGCCAATCCGCAGCGGGCCACGGGCGATGTGGTCGAACGCGCACGCAACACGCACACCAGGCTCATCGGCGACCTGGCCGGGCTGGAAGCCGAGGAGGCCCAACTGGCGCGCGACCTGCTGCCCCAGCAGAACGCCACCATCGCCGCCACGCGGCGCTTCTGTAGCGGCACCAAGATCCAGCTCGGCAACAAGATGCAGGAGTTCCTGGAAGACCAGGTGGGTGGCAAGGCCGGACTGGAAGAAGGCGAGATCGTCATCCGCTAGACGGGCTGGGGCGGTTTCGCCTGGCGGTGTCTGACACCCGTGCAGCGCCTTGCCGAGCTGACGTCCGTCTCTCAGGGGGGCCAGACACCCTTGGCAGCGCTGACAGCCGTCCGCCTCATTCAGCTGTCGTCGTCCGGCATCAGTTCCTTGAACCACACCCGCGGCGAGATGCCGCGGTCGGGGCCCAGCACCGAGAAACCGCCGTCCACCGGAATATCGACGCCCGTCATCCACGACGCCGCGTCGGAACACGCGAAGCACACTGCCGCGGCGATCTCCTCGCCGGAGCCCACCCGGCCCAGCGGATGAAAATGCGCGCCCACCGCGTCGGCCGCCTGGCGCGATCCGCCGGACAACTGCTCGACCGACGGGGACCACGTCCACGCGGGCGACACGGCCAGCACGCGCACACCGGCCGGCGCCAGCTCCACCGCGAAGTTCTTGGTGATCTGCAGCAGCGCCGCCTTCGAAGCCGGATACAACGCTCGCCCCGCCGCGCCGAACTTGCCGCCCGTGCTGCCCAGATTCACGACCACGCCGCCGCGGGGCAGGTGCGCCGCCGCCAACTGCGTGAAGATCGCCGCTGACACGAGGTTCGTGTCCAGCGTGCGGTGCCATTCCTCGCGCGTCGACGCCAGCCCGCGGTCCGCGTATTGGCAGGCGTTGTTCACCAGGAAATCAAGCCGGCCGAAGCGCGCCAGCGCCGCATCGATGCAGGCCTGAATCTGGGCGTCCTGGCCGATGTCGGTTTCACAGTACAGCGCGCGTTCGCCCAGCGCCTGCGCCAGCGCCCCGCCCGCCTCGGCGTTGCGGCCGACCAGCACGACGTTGGCGCCTGCCGCGACCA
>DALZRX010000523.1:0-3121 GCA_032015805.1 Achromobacter sp. | reverse complement strand
GCTGACGACCGGCGTGGACGCCACCTTCGCCCCCCACGCCATGCCCAAGCTGGGCGGCGGCCTGGACGGCTTCAACATCGAGCTGGGCCAGGCCATTGCCAAGCAACTGGGCACCACGATCAAGATCGAGGGCACCGAGTACGCCGCGCTCATTCCGGGTCTGAACGCCAAGAAGTACGACTTCGTGCTGGCGCCCACCACCGCCACCGAGGAACGTGCCCGCGCCTTGCTGTTTTCCGAGGGGTATCTGAACACCGACTACACCTTCGTAATCGGCAAGAACGGCAAGGACATCACGGGCCTGGATGACCTGAAGGGCAAGAAGCTGGCGGTCAACAAAGGTTCGGCCTACGAGAACTGGGCGCGGGACAACGCGGCCAAGTATGGATTCTCATATGACGTGTATGCCTCCAACGCCGATGCGGTCCAAGCGGTGCAGGCCGGCCGCGCCGACGCCAACCTGGCGGGCAACACCGTCGCCGCCTGGGCCGCCAAGCAGAACCCGGCCGTGCGCACCAGCTACACCATCAAGACGGGCCTGGTCTGGGCGCTGGCGTTCCGGCTGGACGATCAGGCGGGCCGGGACCGCGTGTCCATGGCGCTCAAGTGCCTGAAGCAGGACGGCACCGTTTCCAAGCTGGCGCAGAAGTGGTTCGGCTTCACGCCGCCCGCGGGCTCCGCGGCGGTCACGTTGACGCCGGGACAGGGCGTGCCGGACCTGCCCGGCTACGACGCCAAGCCGGTCGAACTGCGCTGCAGCTGATTCCGACGCACCGCCAACGACATGGGCAGGAGCCGCTAGCGGCCTCCTTCCCGCGCTTTGAGGAGCTTTCGATGGAAACGCCGATCCTGAAAATCGCCGGGCTGCACAAGTCCTATGGCGACAACGCGGTCCTCAAGGGGATCGACCTGGACGTGGGCAAGGGCGAACTGGTCTTCATGATCGGTCCGTCCGGCTCGGGCAAGAGCAGTCTCCTGCGCTGCTGCAACCGGCTCGAGGAGCCAACTGCCGGCAGCATCCACGTGGACGGCGAAGAGATCACTGCCGCATCGGCCGAGCTGAACCGCATCCGCCAGAACATTGGCATGGTGTTCCAGCACTTCAACCTGTACCGCCACATGTCCGTGCTGTCGAACATCACGCTGGCATTGCGCAAGGTGCAGAAGCTGGCGCGCGTCGAGGCCGACCGCCGCGGCATGGAGGCGCTGGACCGCGTGGGGCTGGCAGACAAGGCGAGCGCCTATCCCGACCAGTTGTCCGGCGGCCAGCAGCAGCGCGTGGGCATCGCGCGCTCGCTGGCGCTGCGGCCCAAGGTGGTGCTGTTCGATGAACCCACCAGCGCGCTCGACCCGGAGTTGGTGGGCAGCGTGCTGAACGTGATGCGCGAACTCAAGCGCGACGGCATGACGATGATGGTGGTCAGCCACGAAATGGGGTTTGCCCGCGCGGCGGCCGACCGGGTGGTGTTCATGGACGGCGGGGTGATCGTCGAGCAAGGGCCCCCGCAAGCCGTCTTCGGCGCCCCCCGTCAACCCCGCACCCAGGCCTTCCTGGCCAGCATGGCGGAACATGCCGCGTAAAGCGGCCCGATGAGTGCTCCATGGATCTGAACGCCCTGCTGTTCTCGTTCTTCAACGCCGAAGTCGCCTGGCGCTACCTGCCGGACATCCTGGCCGGCATGTGGATCACGCTGCAACTGGGCGTGGCGGTGGCCGCGACCGGGGTGGCGCTCGGCCTGGTCCTGGCCGTGGTGCGAGCGCTGCGCATCCGGCCGGTCAATTTCCTGATCATCTGCTTTGCCGACATCCTGCGCGCGCTGCCGCCGCTGGTGGTGATCATGGTGCTGTTCTTCGCGTTCCCGTACATCAACCTGTCGATGTCGGCGTTCATGGCGTGCTGGCTGTCGCTGTCGCTGGTGCTGGCCGCATTCGCCGAGGAAATCTTCTGGGCGGGCATCCTGTCGGTGCCGCGCGGGCAGGCGGAGGCGGCGCGCTCGACGGGGCTGAACTGGCTGCAAAGCATGGTGTATGTCGTGATGCCGCAGGCCATGAGACTGACCGTCGCGCCGCTGACCAACCGGGTCATCGCCATCACCAAAAGCACCGCGCTGGGCTCCGTCGTGGGCCTGAGCGAGGTGCTGAACAATGCGCAATCGGCCAGCAGCAACGCGGGCAACGCCACGCCGTTGACGCTGGCCGCGGTGGCGTGCCTCTTGATCTTCCTGCCCGTCGTCGTGCTGGGACGCTGGACCGAAACGCGCTTCAAGTGGAAGCACTGACCGCGCCGCATCGCCGCCCTGAGCAGACGCCGGGCTGACGGCCCGGCAAACCACAACAACGGAGTCCCGGACGGGGCCCAGGGGAAACGCATGGACGAAATCCTGCAGAACTTCTTCAATCTGAACATCTACGCGAGCGTCGCGCCGTACCTGTTGCAGGGCCTGGGCCGAACGCTGATGCTGTCGGCCATGGTGATTCCGGTGGGTCTGGCCTCGGGTCTGCTCATCGGCGTGCTGTCCGTCACGCTGAAGGCCCGCTGGTCGCGCGTGCTGCTGGCCATCTACATCGACTTCTTCCGCGCCCTGCCGCCGCTGGTGCTGCTGATCTTCATCTACTTCGGCGCGCCGTTCCTGGGCCTGGACCTGCCCAAGCTGCTCGCGGTGGCCGTGGGCTTCATGCTGAACAACTCCTCCTACTATGGGGAGGTCTTTCGCGCCGGCCTGGAAAGCGTGCCGCGCGGTCAGATCGAGGCGGCGCGGTCCACCGGCCTGTCGGCCTGGCAGACGATGTGGCACGTGCAGATTCCGCAAGCCACGCGCAACGTCATGCCGGACCTGATCAGCAACACGCTCGAGGTGGTCAAGCTGACCACGCTGGCCAGCGCCGTCGCGTTGCCGGAGCTGCTGCGGGTGGCCCGCGACGCCCAGTCGCTGGTCTACAACCCCTCGCCCATCGTGCTGGCGGCGCTTTTCTACCTGGCGCTGCTGTGGCCGGTGGTGCGGCTGCTCAGCCGGCTGGAACACCGCCAGCTTTCCCGGCACTGACGTTTTCCGCGCCGCGCCCAGGCGCCAGTCCGGGCCGCCGGCGGAACAGCCTGTGGGGCGCCCGCAACAAAGCGGGC
>DALZRX010000522.1:1157-3126 GCA_032015805.1 Achromobacter sp. | reverse complement strand
CGCGTCGGCGGGGCCATCGATGACGTAGAACAGCCGTGCCTGGCTGAGATCGGCATAAGACATGTGGGATTCCTTTCGGGGAAAGCCGCGGCCGCGCGAATGGCGGCCGCGCGGGTATTACAGGTGGCAGACGCCGTCGACGTAGGCTTTGCGCCAGCGGGTGATGGTCACGCGGTCAAAGAGGTTTGCCTGGGCGAACGGGTCGGCATCGATGAACTGCTGCGCGGCTTCGCGCGTTTCGACGTCGACGATGTACAGGCCGCCGCCCGCGTCCTTGCCGTCGTCCTGCAGCTTGGCGCCACACGCCAGCAGGAGCTGCTTGTTGGCGTCCAGGTATTCCAGGTGCTTGGCGCGGTGCTGCTGGCGCATTTCCTGGTGATTGGGCTTGTCGAAGGTTTCGATGATGTAGGGCATGCGAGGCTCCTGTCAGATCGCCGAGGGATGGCGCGCGAGCGCCGTGACTTCGATATCCATGTACGGAAAGAGCGGCAGCGACGACAGCAGCGTGTGCAGCTCGTCGTTGCTTTCGACGTCGAAGATGCTGACGTTGGCGTAGCGGCCGACGACGCGCCACAGGCTCTTCCACTTGCCGTCGCGCTGCAGTTGCTGCGCCAGGGCCTTTTCATCGGCCTTCAGTTTGTCGGCGCGGTCGGCGGGCATGTCGACGGGCAGATTGACTTGCATTTGAACCATGAACAACATGATGGAATCTCCATGATGCCGCCCCGGCTCGCGGGGCGGCGTATCGGCAAAATTGGCGGCTGAAAACTCAGCGGGCAAACTTCAGCGGCAGGCCGGTCAGGCGCAGCAGCTCGTCGGGGGTGGTGTCGCCGAAAATGTCGGTGACCGTCACCCCGTCCTTGTTGATGTCGAACACCGCCACGTCGGTGTACACGCGCGACACGCAGCGCACGCCGGTCAAGGGATAGGTGCACGCCTCGACCAGCTTGCTCTGGCCTTCGCGGGTTTGCAGTTCCATCATCACGAAGACGTCCTTCGCGCCGATCGCCAGGTCCATGGCGCCGCCGACGGCGGGAATCGCGTCGGGCGCGCCGGTGTGCCAGTTGGCGAGGTCGCCGTGCTGCGAAACCTGGAAGGCGCCGAGCACGCAGATGTCCAGATGGCCGCCGCGCATCATTGCGAACGAATCGGCGTGATGGAAGAACGAGCAGCCGGGCAATTCGGTCACGGGCTGCTTGCCGGCGTTGATGAGGTCGTAGTCTTCCTCGCCCTTGGCGGGGGCGGGGCCCATGCCCAGCATGCCGTTCTCGGTGTGCAGAATGACTTCGCGGCCGGCCGGCAGGTGGTTGGCGACGAGCGTGGGCAGGCCGATGCCCAGGTTGACGTAGGCGCCTTCAGGAATGTCCTGCGCGACGCGGGCGGCGATCTGGTCGCGGGTCAGTTTGGTGCTCATTGCTGCTCCTTGGCGGCCGGCTGGGCTGCGATCTGCACGACGCGCTTGACGAAGATGCCGGGGGTGACGACGGTTTCGGGGTCGAGCTCGCCCAGTTCGACGATCTCGCGGACCTGGGCCACGGCCACGCGCGCGGCGCTGGCCATGATGGGGCCGAAGTTGCGGGCGGTCTTGCGGTAGACCAGGTTGCCCCAGCGGTCGCCGCGCTCGGCCTTGATCAGCGCGTAGTCGGCGTGAAGCGGATACTCCAGCACGTACTGGCGGCCGTTGATCTCGCGGGTTTCCTTGCCGTCGGCGAGCGGCGTGCCGTAACCGGTGGGCGTGAAGAAGGCGCCAATGCCGGCGCCGGCGGCGCGGATGCGCTCGGCCAGATTGCCTTGGGGCACCAGTTCCAGTTCCAGCTTGCCGCTGCGATACAGGCCGTCGAAGATCTGCGAGTCCGCCTGGCGCGGAAACGAGCAGATGATCTTGCGCACGCGGTTGGCGCCCAGCAGGGCGGCAAGGCCGGTGGTGCCGTTGCCGGCGTTGTTGTTGATGATGACCAGGTCCTTGGCG
>DALZRX010000522.1:0-1147 GCA_032015805.1 Achromobacter sp. | reverse complement strand
CAGTTCCATGGGCTGGCCGGCGGTGCCGAAGCCGCCGATCATGACGGTGGCGCCATCGGGGACGTCCGCCAGGGCGGCGGCAGCGCTTGCAACAAGCTTAGAGATCATGATGTTCGCTCATAGGTGGCGTGTCATAATTTGTTCTTCCTTCGAACTTTCGTTCTACTGAAGAACATCGTTTCATGGGGAATGCGAAGGCGTCAAGGCATGCCCGCACGCCGCACTCTCCATCGTTCGGAGTCGCCCGCAAGGGGCAACGCAAGGCTCGCCGGCGGCGGGCCTTTTACTCTTGGAACCAGACGGATGGCCGAGCAAGATCCCCAGCAACCCAGCGACAGCTACGTGCAATCCTTCGCGCGCGGCCTGTCGGTGATCCGGGCTTTCGGCCCTGACCGTTCGCAGATGACGCTGTCCGAAGTCGCGGCCGTGACGGGCCTGACCCGCGCGGGCGCGCGCCGCATCCTGCTGACGCTGGAGCATCTGGGCTACGTCACGGTCGACGATCGCAAGTTCTCGTTGACGCCGCGCATCCTTGAACTCGGGTACGCGTATCTGTCGGGCACGCCATTGTGGAACCTGGCGCTGCCCTACATGGAAGAAGTCGCCGAGCTGACGCGCGAATCCTGTTCCGTATCGGTACTGGAAGGCGCCGACATCGTCTACATCCTGCGGCTGTCGACCCATAAGGTGATGACGATCAATCTGGCCGTGGGCAGCCGGCTGCCGGCCTGGGTGACGTCGATGGGCCGCGTGCTGCTGGCGGGCCTGCCGGAGGCCGAGCTGGACCGGGTGCTGGCGATGAGCCAGATCCGGACCTACACGGCGGAAACCGTCACCGACATCGCCGAAATCAAGCGCGTGCTGGCCGGCGTGCGCGCCGACGGCTACGCCTGCGTGGCGCAGGAACTGGAGCCGGGGCTGCAGTCCGTGGCGGTTCCGATCATCGATCGCAGCGGCCGCGTGATCGCCGCGATGAACGTCAGCGGCCATGCCAACCGGTTTTCGCGCGAGGCAATGCTGGAGGCCTTTCTGCCGCCGCTGCGCCGCGCCGCCGACCACATCAACCACGCGTTGCTGCGCCGCTAGGCTGAGCCAGCGGGCGGCGGCGAGGTCGCTGCGCACGGACATGGCGGCCGCGCTCAGATGG
>DALZRX010000521.1:0-3131 GCA_032015805.1 Achromobacter sp. | reverse complement strand
GCCTTGCGGCACCAGCAACACGGTCGGGGTCACATCGGCCGCCAGGGCTTGGGCCAGCTCGGCCACCGGCGCCGAGGGGTAGCAAAACAGGGACACGGTGCGGGCACCGCCGCGCCGCAGGGCCAGGACGTCGTCCGGCACGCCAGCCGAACGCAAGAACGTCTCTTGCATGGCGGCCGAGGCTTGCAACGCCTCGCGCTCCGCGGTCAATGTTGGCTCGCGCAGCAGGCCGCCCGTGGACGCCGTAAAACCCGGGAAAAAAAAGTGCTTCACCAGGCCATCGGGCCGCTGGGACGGCAGCCCGTGGCAGCTTTCGACCCAGGCTTCGGCGCTCAGGTATTCCAGGTTGATCCAGACGGGGTGGCTACGGCGCATGGACTCGACAAAGGCCGCCGGGGGATCGCACGCGAAGGCCTCGATGACGACGTCACGAGCCTGCAGCGCGGGGTCTGGCGCATCGGACCAGCGGACGACGTCGACCCCCGCCATCCGCTGACGCGCATCGCCCGGCACGATGCCGGGCTGGATGTGCGCGAAGCTGGCCAGGTCATCGACCCACAGGCGGACATCCCAGTCGAAATCGCGCGAGAGCTGCCGCGCAAGCCGCCAGCAGACGCCGATGTCGCCGTAGTTGTCGACGACCCGGCAGAAGATGTCCGCTTGCATGGCAGGCCTAGTGGAATTGGGCGGGAGCGGCCTCGGCGTCCTCGGGCAGTTCGGCATGCACCATTTCACCCAGGGGATTCGGGAAGTAGGGCGCGCCGCAGTCCTCGCAGTACTCGGGCGGCAGCACGCCGGGGATGCGGCGCACGTCGGTGACGCCGAATTCCTTCAGCAGCGCCGCGATCTCGTCGACCACGTCGGGCTGGCCCTCGTCCATGACCACGTCTTCTTCGCGGCCATACAGCGGCCAGACGCAGCCGTAGTACACGTCGTTGCTGTTGCGGGCGGTGAAGCCGATGCGGTATTCGTCGATGCGGCCTTCACCGCAGCCGGCCACGACGGCGCGCAGTTGCGAGGCTTCCAGGTTGACGGCGCCTTCCAGCCAACTGACCGCCGCGCGCAGCGACAGCGGGCGCACCTGGCGGTCGGCTTCACGGTTGCTGACGTAGTAGGCGTCGGGCAACAGGGCCTCGAAACCGCAGCCCGGCAGCAGGCTGGCGAGCGTGGGTTGCGCCTGCGCGGCCCATTGCGCCAGGCATGCGTCGCGGTTGGCTTCGGCGTCGCCCAGGTGTTCTTGCCAGCGGAAAATCGGCTCACCCTCGGGGACGGCGACCGTGCCGACGATGTAGCGCGTGTCGGCCAGCATGTTCGCCGTCTCGGTGTCCGTGTTCAGTGCCGGTTTCGCGGTTTCGGCGCCCAGCGCCTGCGAACCCAGGCGTTGCAGCCACTGCCAGGTCTCGGAGAACGTGCGCGGCATCTGATCCACGCTGACCAGCAGGGGCATCAGCGTGGTGCGGGCCTTGCTGGAAAGGACATGCCCGTGCAGTTGCGCCAGCAGGGCCTGCTGTGCGCTGGCGGAAATCGGGCCGGTGGGAATGGCGTAGCGGGTCCAGGCGACGATGGGCGCGACGATCAACAGGACGTCGTAGCGGACGCCGTTTTTCTCGACTTTCATCGATTCGGACAGGGTTTCGGCCTGTTCGATCAGAACCTCATAGGCGCCCACGTCGTTTTGGGCAAGGTGGTCCAGCGCCGCTTCAAGCGGGGCGTCCTGGCTTGCCTTGAGCAGCTTCGGGATCGCTTCGCCAAGCTGGGTCTCCCAGAAGACGTCTTCGACGCGGCTGCCCGAGCGGTTCAGCGCCTGGGCAAGCGCGACCAGCCGGGTAGCGTCACGGGTCATGCGGGGAGCGGATTGGCTGCGGGATCGGGCCATAACTTCGGGGGACGTCCATTCAGTGTGTAACGACGTAGTTTAACGCCCGCCACCTCTGGCGGGGTGGTGGCGCGTTGCGCCGCTTGTTGCACGACTTGTCGCGCCGCAAGGGCGCGGGTCGGCGGGAATGGAACAGATTTGGTATTGGTGCTGTTTGGGCAACAGAGTATGCCGCCTTGACGGGTTTATTGCTGGTTTGAAACGGCCGACAATGGCTGCATTGTTATTGTTTCTGGAGGCATCGCCATGCGTTGGCCTACGCTTTTCGTTTCCCACGGTTCTCCCATGCTTGCCGTCGAGCCCGGCAGGACGGGTCCCACGCTGGCGGCCTGGAGCGCCGCGCAGGGACGCAAGCCACGCGGCATTTTGGTGGTCTCGCCGCACTGGATGGGCGAGGGCCTGGCCCTGTCCACCCGCGATCAGCAGGTGGCGTGGCATGACTTCGGCGGCTTTCCGCCGGAACTCTATGCCCTGGAATACGCAGCGCCCGGCTCGCCGGAGCTGGCGGCGCGCGTGCAGGCCCTGCTGGCCGAATCGGGCATCGCCGCCGACCGCGATCCGCGGCGTCCGCTGGATCATGGCGCCTGGGTGCCGCTGCGCTATCTGTACCCCGACGTCGACGTGCCGGTGGTGCAACTGTCGCTGGACATGGGGCGCGATGCAGCCGGCCAGATGGAACTGGGCCGCGGGCTGGCGCGCCTGCGCGACGAAGACATCCTGATCATCGGGTCAGGGTCGCTGACGCACAACCTGCGCCATGTCCGCATGCCGCAGAATGCGCCGGCGGCAGACTACGTGCCGGGCTTCCAGGCGTGGTACGCCGAGAAGCTGGCCGGGCATGACGTGCCTGCGTTGGTGGATTGGCAGGCGCAGGCGCCCGGCGCCCTGCAGGCGCATCCGCACGACGACCACCTGATGCCGCTGTACGTGGCGTTGGGGGCGGGCGGCCCGAACGCGCGGCGCTTGAATGACGAGGTGTCGTACAGCGCGCTGGCAATGGACGCCTATCAGTTCGATTGATCGACGCCTGTCCGCCGCGTGCCGCCGCAGCGATCGCCGGCGGCGCCCGAAAGGCGCGGTTCACGCGCCAGCGCGGGCATCGCGCGCTGCGCAAATGGCGACTCAATGGAAAACGCCCCGGAACCGCAACGTTCCGGGGCGTTGTCATTGGCCTGGGGCCGCTGACTGTCAGGCAGCCAGGAGCTGGCGCAGCACGAAGGGCAGGATGCCGCCGTGCTGGTAGTAGTCGACCTCG
>DALZRX010000520.1:0-3136 GCA_032015805.1 Achromobacter sp. | reverse complement strand
CCCGCCACTAATCGCCAAGTGAACCCAAGTCCCCGATGGGCGGCGCGCGTACAGGCCGTCCCCGCGCGCCGCCCATCACCGTTCCCCCCCCGGTGATGCTGGAGCCCCTAGCAAACCGATTCCCGCCAGCGCGCAAGCGCAAACCCCTCGACGCCCCTCAACGCGTATGCCGATCGTGGCCGCCCGCGCGGCCGCGATTCGGCGGGCCCCGCAAGACTCGTCCCCGTCCACGGCTCTAGCAGCGTCCCGAGTCATGCACACCGCAGCTCCTCGGTGTGGGCGGCCGGGGGCCGAGCGCCGTCGATGCGCCCGAGGGAATCTGAAGGCCGTCGCCGAAGGCGACAACGAAGATGACGAAGGGGAAGTCCGGAGCGAAGGCTCCGGGCCGCAATCGTGGGCGATCGGCCCCCGGCCGTCCGCGCCGAGGGGCGGCAAAAGAACTCAAATACCGCAGCCGAAAACCCTCGCCCGCTTAAGGCAGTCCGGGAGTGAGTCTGCCGTATCCGATCACACCCACGTCCCCATTTATCACCCCCCAATTCCCTAAATACTTTCCCTCATTTGCACACCCACAACTTCAGGTATATATTTCAAGCCTAAACTATCCAGACCTAAATATCTGCGGCTTCCGCTCCAGCACCAAGAGCGACTGTCGCGTACTTGGAGCGTATACGGCAATGAAGATAGTCTGCATCGGCGGCGGTCCCGCCGGCCTGTATTTCGGTCTGCTGATGAAACTGCAGAATCCCGCCAACGAAGTCACCGTCATCGAACGCAACCGTCCGTATGACACCTTCGGATGGGGCGTGGTGTTCTCCGACGCCACCATGCAGAACCTGCGCGAGGCCGATCCGGTCTCGGCCCAGACCATTGGCGATGCCTTCAACCATTGGGATGACATCGACATTCATTTCAAGGGACGAAGCATCCGCTCCAGCGGCCACGGCTTCATTGGCATCGGCCGCAAGAAGCTGCTCAACATTTTGCAGGCGCGTTGCGAAGATGTGGGCGTGAAGCTGGTGTTCGAGAATTTCGTCCAGGACGACCAGGCCATCGCCCGCGAGTACGACGCCGATCTCGTTATCGCCTCGGACGGCATCAATAGCCAGGTCCGTACCCGGTACGCGGACACGTTTCATCCGGACATCGATCAGCGCCGCTGCCGCTTCGTGTGGCTGGGCACCAAAAAGGTGTTCGACGCGTTCACGTTCGCGTTTGTGCAGACCGAGCATGGCTGGTTCCAGGCGCACGCTTATCGCTACGAAGATGGCATGTCCACGTTCATCGTGGAGACGCCCGAGGAAACCTGGCAGGCCGCCGGCATCGAACAGATGAGCCAGGAAGAAGGCATCGCCTATTGCGAGAAGCTGTTCGCGCCCTGGCTGGATGGCAACCCGCTGATCAGCAACGCCACCCATCTGCGGGGTTCGGCCATCTGGATCCGGTTCCCGCGCGTGATCTGCAACACGTGGGTCCACTGGAACAACCTGGGCACGGCGCGTGGCATGCGCCCCGTGCCGGTCGTGCTGATGGGCGATGCGGCGCACACGGCGCACTTTTCCATCGGCTCCGGCACCAAGCTGGCGCTGGAAGACGCCATTGAGCTGGCGCGTTGCCTGAGCGGCGCGGAAGGCAGCGTCGAAGCGGGCCTGCACCATTACGAAGAGGTGCGTAGCGTCGAAGTGCTGAAGATCCAGAACGCTGCCCGCAACTCCACCGAATGGTTCGAGAACGTCGAGCGCTACGCCGACCTGGAGCCCGAGCAGTTCGCCTATTCGCTGCTGACCCGTTCGCAGCGCATTTCGCATGAGAACCTGCGCCTGCGCGATCCGGCCTGGCTGGAAGGCTTTGAGCGCTGGATCGCCGAGCGCGCCGGCGCCGCGACGCCCGAGGGCCGGCGTCCGGCGATTCCGATGCTGACGCCGTACCAGGTGCGCGGGGTGCGGCTGAAGAACCGCATTCTGGTGTCGCCGATGGCCATGTATTCGTGCACGGACGGGGTGCCGGGTGATTTCCATCTGGTTCACCTGGGGGCTCGCGCGATGGGCGGGGCCGGGCTGGTCATGGTGGAAATGACCTGCGTGTCGCCCGACGGCCGCATCACGCCGGGGTGCCCGGGCCTGTGGAACGACGAGCAGCAGCAGGCGTTCGCCCGGATCGTCAATTTCGTGCACGGCAACAGCGATGCGCGCATCGGCATGCAGTTGGGTCATGCCGGCCGCAAGGGCTCGACGCAGCTTGGCTGGCAAAAGATCGATCATCCGCTCGCGGAAGGCAACTGGCCGCTGCTGTCGGCGTCGGCGGTGCCGTACATCGAGGGCGTGTCGCAGACGCCGCGCGCCATGACGCGCGCCGACATGGATCAGGTGCGCGACAACTTCGTGGCCGCTGCGCAGCGGGCCGCTGCCGCGGGCTTCGACTGGCTGGAGCTGCACTGCGCGCACGGCTACCTGCTGTCCAGCTTCATTTCGCCGCTTACCAACCAGCGCGATGACGAGTACGGCGGCAGCCTGGAAAATCGGCTGCGCTTCCCGCTGGAAGTTTTCCACGCGGTGCGCGCCGTCTGGCCCGAGGACAAGCCGATGTCGGTGCGGATTTCCGCGAGCGACTGGGTGGAAGGCGGCATCACGGCGGACGACGCGGTCGAGATCGCGCGTCACTTCAAGGCGGCGGGCGCCGACATGATCGATTGCTCGTCCGGCCAGGTCAGCAAGCAGGAAAAGCCGGTGTACGGCCGCATGTTCCAGACGCCGTTCGCCGACCGCGTCCGCAACGAAGCGGGCATCCCGACGATTGCCGTGGGCGCCATCTTCGAGGCCGACCACGCCAACGGCATCATCGCCTCGGGCCGTGCGGACCTGTGCGCGCTGGCACGTCCCCATTTGGCTGACGCCTCCTGGACGCTGCGCGAAGCGGCGCGCGTGGGCTATGTTGATGTTTCCTGGCCAAGCCAGTATTTCGCCGGCAAACGTCAGCTTGAAACCAACTTCGAACGCGCCGCCGCCATGGCGCAACTGGATATCAAATGAACGCACAACCGCTACCGCTCGCCGGGCGCCACGCCCTGGTGACGGGCGGCGCCCGCGGCATCGGCCTGGCAAGCGCCCGGTCGCTGCTGCAACGCGGCGCCCGGGTC
>DALZRX010000519.1:0-3140 GCA_032015805.1 Achromobacter sp. | reverse complement strand
TGCGGTCCGGAGCCTTCGCTCCGGACTTGCCTAGGCGGCCCCCCCCTTCGTCATCTTCGTTGGCGCCTGCGGCGCCGGCCTTCAGATTCCCTCGGGCGCATCTACACGCCCCGCGCCCCAAGGCCGCCGCCACACCGTGCTCGGGTGGATCGGGTTCGCGCGCCGCTGGGGCGACTGGTGTGCTTGGCGTTTTTGTGCGCGGCCGGTGCGGGGGAAGGAAGATCTTGCGGGGCCCGCTCCACGGCGGCCGCGCGGGCGGCCTGGTGGAGCTTACGCGGTGTCTTGCGGCACGCGTTGGCGCTTCGCGCTTCGCTGGTAGGCTTGCCGGTTATCCGAATTGCGTGCCGCGCTTGTTGTGCCTTGCTTGTAGCAAGGCGCGGCTTGCAATGATGCAGGCCTTCGCCGGTGCTCGGGTCGCGAGCTATCAGTAGCCACGCTGCGGGTCGTAGATGTTGGGGAGGGCTTCGCCTTGTTCGTTTGCGGCGATCAGGAGGGCGGTGTGGCGTGCGCGTTCCTTGCGGTCGGGGATCGCGGCGCAGTGGGGGGTGATGATGATGCGGGGGTGGGTCCAGAGGCTGGAATCTTCGGGTAGGGGTTCCTGATCGAAGACGTCCAGGATTGCCTGGTCCAGATGGCCGGTGTCCAGTGCGTCCAGGATGTCCTGGGTGACCATGTGGGCGCCGCGGCCGGCGTTGATCAGGCTGGCGCCCTTGGGCAGTTGGGACAGCGTGGTGCGGTTGAGGATGCCGCGGGTGACTTCGGTGGCGGGCAGGAGGCAGACGAGGAGGTCGGTGCTTGCGAGGAATTGGGCGAACTGTTCCTGGCCTGCGTAGGACGGCAGGTCGGGTAGCGTGGTGGCGCCGCGGGACCAGCCGCTGACGGGGAAGCCAGCGCGTGTCAGGAGTTGGGCGGCGGCGACGCCGAGGTGGCCGAGGCCCATGATGCCGACGCGGACGTCGGCGGTGACGCGCAGGGAGTCGAAGATTTCCCAGTGGCGGCGGGATTGGTTGTCGACGATGCGCTTGACGTTGCGCGTGATCATGAGGGCGCTGGTGAGCACGTACTCGGCCATTTCGGTCTGGGTGCGGGCGGTGACCATGCGTGCGATGGGCAGGTGGCGCGGCAGAGCGGGGTCGGCGAGGATGTGGTCGACGCCGGCGCCGGCGCTGATGATGAGTTTCAGGTTGGGGAAGGTGGCCAGGCGGCCGGCGTCGGGCGCCCAGACGAGGGCGTAGTCGATGGTGGAGGGGTCGACGTCTTCGTGCCAGCCGGCGACGTCCAGTTCCGGTGCGAAGGTGCGGAACTGCGCGCGCCAGTCGTCGATCGCCTGGGGGCCGCCGGAATTGATGATGAGGCGCATGCTGGTCCTTGCTGGTGTGCGGGCACGTGCGCCCGGCGTGCGGCGCGGCACGCCTGCGGGTTGTCCACAGGTGCGCCGCGCGTTGTCGTCAACGTTCGACCGTGCGGTTCCAGCGGGCGTTGAAGGCCGGCCGGGCCGTGTTGATCTGGTCCCAGTCCAGGATCTTAGCGTTCGCCATATAGCCTTGGAAGCGCTTGAGGGCCTCGGCGTTGTCGGCGGGCGCCTGGACGCTCTTGTTGGACGGGAAATGTCCGCCCATTTCCAGCGCCTTGGCCTGGGCCTTGGCGGACAGCAGGTACAGGGCGAGCTTCTGCGCCAGTTCGGGTTCGCTGTTCTTGGCGATGACGCATTCGCCGACCATCAGGATGACGGAGCCTTCCTTGGGCTGGGCGTATTCCACCGGAATGTCGCGCTTCTTGAGGCGCGCGATGGCGGTGGGCGTGAGCGGGAAGATGGCGGCCTCGTCGGACTGGATCATCTCGGCCAGCTTGGCGGAGTTGGGGATGTACTCCAGCACGTTGGGGCCGATGGTGGAGGGCCACTTCTTGAAGCCGGGTTCGTAGTTCTGGTCGTTGCCGCCTTCGATGCGGTTGAACATCAGAAATCCGTGCAGGCCGAAGGTGCTGCCGGACGCGGATTGGAAGACGACCTTGCCCTTGTACTTGGGATCGGCTAGGTCCAGCCACGAGGTCGGCGGGGTCCAGCCGTTCTTCTGGAAGAGGCGCGTGTTGTAGCCGAGGCCGGTCATGCCGATGTCGATGCCGGCAGCCATGCGGTCTTTCATCAGTGCGGTGGGGTAGAGCTCCTTGAGGACGGGATCGTCGTTGAGCTGTTCGCACAGGCCCATGGAAATCGCACGGGCCATGATGCCGTCGTCCAGGAACATGACGTGCATCTGCGGCTTGTCCTTGTAGGCCTGGGCCTTGGCCAGCACGTCGGTCGAGGTGCCGGGCACGACGACGATCTTCACGTTGTTGGCTTTTTCAAAGTCGGGGAATACGTGCTGCGTGAAGGCGCGTTCCATGTCGCCGCCGTTCATGCCGACGTACAGCGTCTTCTGCTGCGCCATGGCGCCGGCCGACAGCAATGCCAGCATCGCCGCGCCCAGCAGCCGTTTCCCCTTGGACAGGCGCTGCGCGCCTTGTTTCTTGTGCATCATGGTGACTCCAGCGTTTGCTCACGAAGACTGACAGGCCGGGCCGCGGCGCCGTGAGCGGCGGGTGCGTACCGTTCAATGCGGAATGCATCGATGGGAATGGGGGACCGGCCGTGCACGACCAGGTCGGACAGCACTTCGCCGATGGCCGGGCCGATCTGGAAGCCCGCGCCGGACAAGCCGAAGGCATGAAAGAGGCCGGGCACGGTGGTGCTGGGACCCAGCACGGGATTGTGGTCGGGCATGTTGCCTTCCACGCCGGTCCAGAAGCGGATGATCTGGGCGCCGCGCAGCACGGGCAGCAGGCGGACGGCGTTGGCCATCAGGGCGCCAAGATTGCCGCGGCCGGGACGCGCGTAGTCGGGGTCCGCGGAGACGCCGCGCCCGCCGCCGATGATGCAATTGCCGCGCGCAACCTGGCGCGCGTAGATGCCGCCGCCTTGCATGCCCAGGCTTACGTCCATGAACAACGGCAGGGGCTCGGTCACCATCATCAAGGGATGGATGGCCGTCTCGGGCACGGGCTCGCCGAAGGCTTCTGCAAAGCGGCCGGCCCAGGCGCCGGCGCAGTTGAGCAGCACGCGCGCGCGCACTTCGAGCGTGTCGCCGGCGCGCACGATGAAG
>DALZRX010000518.1:0-3152 GCA_032015805.1 Achromobacter sp. | reverse complement strand
GGTGAACCATTCGGCGTGCATGACATGGTCGGCCAGGTTGTCCACGCGCACCGGCTGGAAGGTGCCCGCGCCCACATGCAGGGTGACGAAGGCGCGCGCCACGCCCAGGCCGGCCAGGCGCTCGAGCGTGGGCTGGTCGAAGTGCAGGCCGGCCGTGGGAGCCGCAACGGCGCCGGGTTCGCGCGCATAGACGGTCTGGTAGCGATCGTCGTCGCCCGCGTCGGCGGCGTGCGTGATGTAGGGCGGCAGCGGCGTGGCGCCATGCGCGTCCAGCAGGTCGAGCACCGGGCCTGGGAAGCGGATGTCGAAGAGTTCGCCCTCGCGGCCCAGCACCGTGGCCTCGAAGGCGTCGGCCAGGCGCAGCACCATGCCCGCACCCGGCGACTTGCTGGCGCGCACGTGCGCCAGGACGCGGTCGGGTTCGGTGATGCGTTCGACCAGCACCTCGATCTTGCCGCCGGTGATCTTGTGGCCGGGCAGGCGCGCCTTGATGACGCGCGTGTCGTTGAAGACCAGCAGATCGTGCGGCCGCAGCAGGGAGGTCAGGTCGGCGAACTGGCGGTCATGGAGCTGGCTGGCGGCATCCAGGTGCAGCAGGCGGCTGCCCGTGCGCTCGGCGGCCGGCGTCTGCGCGATGAGCTCAGGCGGCAGTTCGTAGTCGAAATCGGAAACGGTGAAGGACTGGGTCACGCGGATATCTGGATCAGTGGGATCGGCCCTGCAAATGAAGAGCCGCGCCGGTCGGGCGGGCTCGGGGCAACCGTCTATTGTAAAGGGGACAGTTAATAGGGGCGGAACGATGGCTTGCGCAAATAAATCCGCCTTCGCAAGCGCTTCGGAGTGCCCCGCGCCGCCCGAAACCGTTCCAGGTTTTGTATGCTCTCGGTTTTGCTGGACGAGCAACCGGGTGGGCGTGGCATGACGGGACAAGTAAACAGGCGGGTGGGCGGACTGAAGCGATGGCTGGCCGGCGGCGTCCTGGCCCTGTCCGCGTGCGCTGCCTTTGCGCAGGTTCCGGGACTGCCGCCCGATGTGGTGAAGGCCTGGAAGGCCAGCAAGCTGCCGGACAGCTCGCTTTCCCTGGTGGTCCAGGAAGTCGGCGGGCCGCGCCTTGTGGCGCTCAACGCCAAGGAGGCCCGCAACCCCGCGTCGGTGATGAAACTGGTCACGACCTGGGCGGCGCTGTCCGAGCTGGGTCCCAATTACGTCTGGCGCACCGAATTCATGACGGCGCCCGGCTCGCGCCCCGATGCCAAGGGCGCGCTGGCCGGTCCCTTGTACCTGCGCGCGGGGGGCGACCCGCAATTCCTGATGCAGGACCTGTGGGCGCTCTTGCGTGAACTGCGGCTGCGCGGGGTCAAGCAGATCAATGATCTGGTGATCGACCGCAGCATCTTTGGCCAGGTCTCGATTGACCCCGGTGCCTTCGACGGCGCGCCCGACCGCGCCTACAACGCCAGCCCGGACGCGCTGATGGTGGGTTTCGGCGCCCTGCGCCTGCTGTTCACCCCGGACCCGGTCGCCAACAAGTGGGTGCCGCTGATCGACCCGCCGCTGCCGGGACTGAAGGTCGAAGGGCAGGTCGAGTGGAGCGACATCCGCTGCCCCGGTCCCCCGGTCGTCACGACCGATCCCATCATCACCCAGCAGGGCGTCACCATCCGCGTCAACGGCAAGGTGGCGGGTTCCTGCGGCGAATTCAGCCTGTACCGGCTGGCGCTGTCCCAGCCGGAGTACGCCACCGAAGTCTTCCGCATGCTCTGGAAGGAACTGGGCGGCACTTTCAAGGGACAGGTCCGCGCGGGCATGGTGCCGGCGGACGCGGTGGTGCTGGCCTCGCATGACTCGCCCACGTTGGCCGAGGCCATCCGCCAGATCAACAAGCGTAGCAACAACGTCATGGCACGCACCCTGCTGTTGACGCTGGGCGCCGAGCGCGGCCGCCGCCCGGCCACCGTCGGCAGCAGCGAGGAAGTCGCCAAGCAGCTCCTGGCCAAGCAGGGGCTCGACATGCCCGAGCTGGTCATCGACAACGGCGCCGGCCTGTCGCGCGAGGCCAGGGTTTCGGCCGACAGCCTGGCCTCGATGCTGACCCTGGCGTGGAGTTCGCCGGTGATGCCCGAATACATTTCTTCCTTCGCCATCGCCGGCGTGGACGGCACGGTGCGCCGCCGCCTGAAGGGCAACGGCACGCTCGGCATGGCCCACCTGAAGACCGGCTCGCTGCGCGATGTGCGGTCGATCGCAGGCTATGTGCTGGGGGCCAGCGGCAAGCGCTACGTGGTCGTCAGCATCGTCAACCACGAACAGGCGGGCGCCGTCCGCGCCTTCGATGACGCCCTGATCTCCTGGCTCGCCGACCAATGAGTGTAGGCCCCCACGCCGCGCTCGCTACGTTCGCTTGCTGCCCCCCAAGGGGGCTGCCCCGCCTTGGGGCGGCCCTGCGGTGGGGCCCCCACGCTACGCTCGCTTGCTGCCCCCCGAGGGGGCTGCCCCGCCTTGGGACGGCCCTGCGGCGGGGCGGCTATTCTTGCGCGGCGTCTGTGCGGGAAGGGCCTTAAAACGATTACGATCCTCAGGTGTGGCTCGCCACCGGGCGGCGCGTGCGTGCCGTGCCGTGGCGGTTCCGCCTGAGGCGCAAAAACCTGACCAACAAATACTCTGGAGAGTTACGCACATGCCCGTGCACGAAATCCGCCATCCGCTGATCCGCCACAAGCTCGGGATCATGCGGCGCGCCGACCTCAGTACCAAGAGCTTCCGTGAACTGTCGCAGGAAGTGGGTGCGCTGCTGACGTATGAAGCGTCCAAGGACCTGCCGCTGGCGCCCGCCACGGTCGAGGGCTGGTGTGGCCAGGTCGAAGTCGAAAAGATTGCCGGCAAGAAAGTGACCGTGGTGCCCATCCTGCGCGCCGGCATCGGCATGCTGGACGGCGTGCTGAGCCTGATTCCGGGCGCCAAGGTCAGCGTCGTGGGCGTGGCCCGCAATGAAGAGACGCTGGAAGCCCACACCTATCTGGAACGCCTGGTGGGCGAACTGGACCAGCGCCTGGCGCTGATCGTCGATCCGATGCTGGCGACGGGCGGGTCCATGGTCGCCGCCATCGACCTGCTCAAGCGCGCCGGCTGCAAGGAAATCCGCGCGCTGGTGC
>DALZRX010000517.1:0-3170 GCA_032015805.1 Achromobacter sp. | reverse complement strand
GCGATCCGGCGCGCCGCGGCCTGCGCTTCGTTCGCCACCTGGTCGTCGGCCACCACGCGGGTGACCACGCCCAGGCGCAAGGCCTCGGCGGCGTCGAATATGTTGCCTTCCAACAGCACCTGCAGCGCGACGGTCGGTCCCACCAGACGCACCAGCGGGGCCAGCTCGGAGTACGACATCACGAGGCCCAGGTTCTTGATGGGAACGCCGAACCGCGAGCTTTCCCCGCAGATGCGCAGGTCCGCCAGACTGGCAATCTCCAGTCCGCCGCCCACGCAGATGCCGTGGATCTGCGCCACCACGGGGTGGCGGCAGTTGCCGATTGCCTCGATCGTGCGGCGCATGACGGCGCCGTACTCCACCGCCTGCCGCTTGTTGCTGCGGGCGGTTTCGAATTCGCTGATGTCGTTGCCGGGCGAAAAGGCCTTTTCGCCCGCGCCGCGCACCAGCACGCAACGCACGCCTTCGTCGCGATCGAGCGCAAGGAAGGTATCGCCGAGCAGGCGCCAGCCGTCGATGGTGAACGCGTTGAGCTTTTCCGGCCGATTCAGCACCACGGTTGCAATGTCGCCATTGCGCTCAAGCAGGATGGGTGGAGGAGTCGAGGTAGCGGTCATGGGGTTCCTTTTGCATGCGCGGGGGAGCGTCCCCCGCCAGGGTGGGTCGGGAACTGCTGTCGTCGGCTTACTGTTTGGTCAGGCCCAGGCTTGCGGTGAGCTTGCCGTACTTGCTCCACTCGTCCCGCACATAGGTGGCAAAAGCGGCGGGCGTTTGCGGGCCACCGCCCAGGTCCATGCCCTGGTCGGCCAGTTTTGCCGCGACGTCGGGATCGGCTAGCGTCTGGTTGATCGCCTTGTCCAGTCTTTCGAGGATCGGCTTCGGCAGTTTGGCCGGCGCAAGCACGGCATACCACTGCACGACGTCCAGGCCCTTGATGCCGGATTCGGCCAGCGTCGGCACGTCGGGCAGCCGCTTGCTGCGCTCGGGGCTGGTCACCGCCAGGGGGCGCAGCTTGCCGGCCTGGATCTGGTTGATCGCGCCGGGCAGGGTGTCGAAGTTCATGTCCACGCTGCCGCCAAGCAGGTCTGTCATGGCCTGGCCGCTGCCCTTGTACGGCACGTGCTCCATCGACACGCCGGCAATCTGGGAAAAGCGCGCGGCGCTCAGGTGCTGCGGGCTTCCCATGCCCGACGAGGCGTAGAGCAATTGCTTGGGCTTGGCCCGGGCGTCATCCACCAGATTCTGGACGGTCTTGTAAGCGTGCTTCTCGGGATTCACGACCAGGACGTTGGGCACCGACCCGATGTAGCGCACCGCCGTGAAATCCTTGATGGGGTCAATGTTGGATTGCACGACGTAGGGCGCGGCGACGGTGGATTGCATGTTGGCCAGCAACAGCGTGTAGCCGTCCGGCTCCGCCTTGACCACGTAGTCGGCGGCGATCAGGCCGGAGGCGCCGGGCTTGTTTTCGACCACGACCTGCTGGCCGAGCAGCGTCGACAGGCGCGCCGAAAGGATGCGGGCCGAGACGTCGGTGCCCCCGCCCGGCACAAAGCCGACGACCAGCCGGATGGGACGTTCCGGCCACTTTGCGGGGTCTTGGGCCAGAGCGGGACTGGCAGCCGCCAGGCTGGCCGTCAGCGTCAGGACGCCGGTCCAGGCGCGAGCATGCTTGTTCATAGGGTCTCCTTTGGTGAATGAGGCCTGCCCAGGGGCTGCTTGCTCTATGATTGGGTCAGGTTGGTATGCCGCTGGTGTTTGGTATACCAGATACAAAAATAGTCGATGTCGCGAGCCCGAACAACCCATGGCTAACCCTGAACCCCTGATTGCCGACGTGTCCGTCCCTGATTTGGCCATCCACCATCCCACCTTGCCGGCGGTCGTGGCCGAGCGGCTGCGTCAACTGATCATCGATGGCACGCTCAAGCCCGGCACGTGGCTTAACGAGCGCGATTTATGCGACCAGTTGAAGATTTCACGCACGCCACTGCGCGAGGCCTACCGGATGCTGGCCTCGGATGGCCTGGTGACCTTGCAGCCCAAGCGTGGGGCGATGGTGATCGAACTGTCGGCCGAGGACGTCGAAAACATTTTTGATGTGCTGTCCGTGCTGGAAGGGCTGGCGGTGCGCAGCGCCGCCGAGCGCGCCTCCGAGGCGGAACTGGCCCAGATCGCGCGCCTGCATGCGCAGATGCTTGAAAACTATGAAAAGCGCGATATCCGGGCGTATTTCGCGGCCAGCATGGGGACGCACATCGCGATCAACCGGGCCGCGCACAATCCGGCGTTGTCGCACTCTTATGACCGGTTGAACCTGCAGGTTCAGGCCTTGCGCTACAAGTCCAATTTCGATCTCGACGAGTGGACGACGGCGGTGGCAGACCACGAGGCCTTCGTGCAGGCACTGCTGGCGCGCGACGGAGCGCGTGCCGAAGCCCTGATCCGCAAACACGTGGGAGGCAAGAAGGCCTATAACCTGCGCGGCAGGACGGGAAACGGTGCGGGTTGAAACCATGGCGGCGCGGGCCGCCATGGTGGCAAGGTTCAGGCTGGTTGCGTCACCGCGCGCTTGCTGCCGATCATCAGGGCGAGGACGGCGGCGATGATCCCCGTCGCGCCCGAAATCACGAACGCCATCAGATAACTGCCCTGCGCCTCGCGCAGCGCGCCCGCCATCCAGGCGGCGCTGGCTGCACCCATCTGATGGCCTGCCACGATCCAGCCGAAGACGATTGACGCGTCGCGTTCGCCGAACGCTTCCGTCGTCAGGCGCAGCGTCGGCGGCACCGTGGCAATCCAGTCCAGCCCGAAGAAGATCGCGAAGATCGACAGGCTGTAGAACGAGAAGTCGGAATAGGGCAGGTACATCAGCGACAAGCCGCGCAGCGCGTAATACACGAAGAGCAGCTTGCGCGGGTCGTAGCGGTCCGTCAGCCATCCCGATGCGGTGGTGCCGAGCAGGTCGAATATCCCCATCACCGCCAACAACCCCGCCGCCTGCACTTCGGGCATGCCATGGTCTCCGCAAAGCGCGATCAGGTGTGTGCCGACCAGGCCGTTCGTGGTGAAGCCGCAGACGAAGAACGTGGCAAACAGATACCAGAACGTGCGGGTCCTGGCCGCGCGCGCCAGCGTGCCGAAGGTCGCGGCCACCATGCCCGTGCGCG
>DALZRX010000516.1:2947-3171 GCA_032015805.1 Achromobacter sp. | reverse complement strand
CGGCGCCCCGGCAGGCGCCGCGCCGGCAGCCGCCGCGCCGGCCAAGCAGTAATCAGGGAGCCATGCATGGCAAAGTTTTTTATCGATAGGCCGGTATTTGCCTGGGTGATCGCGATCGTGCTGATGATGGCCGGCGCGCTGTCCATCCTTCAGTTGCCGGTCGCCCAGTACCCCAACATCGCGCCGCCCGCCATCGGCATTGCGGTGACCTACCCGGGCGCGTC
>DALZRX010000516.1:0-2937 GCA_032015805.1 Achromobacter sp. | reverse complement strand
CTTCGTGTCCACCGACGGCACGATGACCAAGGACGACCTGGCCGACTACGTCGCGTCGTACGTCCAGGATCCCATCAGCCGCACGCAAGGCGTGGGCGACTTCCAGCTCTTCGGCTCGCAGTATGCGATGCGGATCTGGCTGGATCCGGCCAAGCTCGTCAACTACGGGCTGACGACAGTCGACGTCACCACGGCGATCAAGGAACAGAACGTCCAGGTGTCGTCCGGGCAACTGGGCGGCCTGCCGTCCGTGCGCGGACAGCAGCTCAACGCCACCATCATCGGGCCGTCGCGCCTGCAGACGGCCGAGGACTTCGGCCAGATCCTGCTCAAGGTCAATTCCGACGGTTCGCAAGTGCGCCTGCGCGATGTCTCGCGCATTGAACTCGGCGGCCAGACCTACGCCATCGACAGCTTCTACAACGGCAAGCCGGCTTCCGGTCTTGCGATCAAGCTGGCGCCGGGCGCCAACGCGCTGGACACGGCGCAGGCGGTGCGCGACACCATCAACAACCTGAAGCCGTACTTCCCGCCGGGCATGGACGTCGTCTATCCGTACGACACCACCCCGTTCGTCAGCCTGTCGATCCACGAAGTGTTCAAGACGCTGGTCGAGGCCATCATCCTGGTGTTCCTGGTGATGTATCTCTTCCTGCAGAACTTCCGCGCCACGCTCATCCCCACGCTCGCCGTGCCGGTGGTGCTGCTGGGCACGTTCGGCGTGCTGGCGGCGTTCGGCTACTCCATCAACACCCTGACCATGTTCGGGATGGTGCTGGCCATCGGTCTGCTGGTCGACGACGCCATCGTGGTGGTGGAGAACGTCGAGCGGGTCATGGCCGAGGAGGGGCTCTCGCCCAAGCAGGCCACCCGCAAGTCCATGAGCCAGATCACCGGCGCGCTGATCGGCATCGCCATGGTGCTGGCCGCCGTGTTCATTCCCATGGCGTTCTTCGGCGGCTCCACCGGCGTCATCTACCGCCAGTTCTCGATCACGATCGTGTCCTCGATGGTGCTGTCCGTGATCGTGGCCATCGTATTCACCCCGGCCTTGTGCGCGACGATGCTCAAGCCCATTCCCAAGGGCCATCACGGCGCCAAGAGGGGCTTTTTCGGCTGGTTCAACCGCACGTTCGAGCGCAGCAGCAACGGGTACGCCAACACCGTGGCGCGCGGCCTGAACCGCACCAAGCGGCTGATGGTCGTGTACCTGGCGCTCGTCATCGCGATGGGCTGGATGTTCACCCGCATCCCGACCGCCTTCCTGCCGGCCGAAGACCAGGGCATCCTGTTCGCCCAGATCCAGACGCCCGCTGGCGCCACCGCCGAGGCCACCAAAGCGGTCATCGACGACGCCACGAAGTATCTGCTGACCGAAGAAAAGGACGCCGTCACCTCGGTGTTCGCGGTCAACGGCTTCAACTTCGGCGGCCGCGGCCAGAACGCGTCCATCCTCTTCATCAAGCTGCGCGACTGGGAAGAACGCGGCGACGCCAGCCTGAAGGCCGGCGCCGTGGCGGCGCGCGCCAACGCGCACTTCGGCAAGACCGAGCGCCGCGCGCAACTGTTCGTCGTGCCGCCGCCCTCCGTGATGGAACTGGGCAACGTCACCGGTTTTGACTTCCAGCTCATGGACCGCGCCGGCGTGGGCCACGAGAAGCTGCTTGCCGCGCGCAACCAGCTGCTGGGCGAGGCCGCCAAGAGTCCGGTGCTGGTGGGCGTGCGTCCCAACGGCATCGAGGACGCGCCGCAGTACCAACTGGACATCGACCGCGAAAAGGCCCGCGCCCTGGGCGTGGCCGTGTCGGACATCAACAGCACGCTCGCTACCGCATGGGGTTCGTCGTACGTCAACGACTTCATCGACCGCGGCCGCGTGAAGAAGGTGTTTGCACAGGGCGAGGCGTCTTCGCGCATGCTGCCGGAAGACCTGAACAAATGGTACGTGCGCAACAAGGATGGCGACATGGTGCCGTTCTCGGCGTTCTCCAGCGCGACGTGGAGCTTCGGCCCGCAGAAGCTGAACCGCTACAACGGCGTGCCGTCGTACAACATCCAGGGCCAGGCGGCGCCGGGCTACAGCTCGGGCGCGGCCATGGAAGAAATGGAACGCCTGGCAGCCAAGCTGCCGGTCGGCGTCGGCTTCGAGTGGACCGGCCTGTCGTTCGAAGAACGCCTGTCCGGCGCCCAGGCGCCCGCCCTGTATGCGATCTCGCTGATCGTGGTGTTCCTGTGCCTGGCGGCGCTGTATGAAAGCTGGACCATCCCGTCCGCCGTGATGCTGGTGGTGCCGCTGGGGATCATCGGTGCGCTGCTGGCCACGCTGCTGCGGGGTCTGTCCAACGACGTGTACTTCCAGGTGGGTCTCCTGACCACCATCGGGCTGGCGGCCAAAAACGCCATCCTGATCGTGGAGTTTGCCAAGGAGCACTACGAGGCCGGCGCCAGCCTGACGGAATCGGCGATCCATGCCGCCCGCCAGCGCCTGCGTCCCATCCTGATGACGTCCCTGGCGTTCATCCTGGGCGTCACCCCGCTGGCGATTTCCAGCGGTGCGGGCTCGGGCAGCCAGAACGCCATCGGCACGGGCGTGATCGGCGGCATGCTGACCGGCACCTTCCTGGCGATCTTCTTCGTCCCGGCATTCTTTGTGATCATGCTGCGCGTGTTCAAGGTCAAGCGCATGAGCGAAAACGTCGACAAGCACGATACCGGCGCCAAGGGGCCGCATGACGTGCCGGCGGAGGGCCAACCGTAATGAAACTTCAGATGAGAACCCTGTTGTCTGTATCCCTGGCGGCGGCCCTGGCGGGCTGCTCGCTGGCCCCCACGTACGAGCGCCCCGATGCGCCCATCGATGCCGCCTATCCCACGGGTCCGGCCTACAACGCCGCCCAGACGGCCGCGCCGGGCGGCATGGCCGTGGCCGACATCGGC
>DALZRX010000515.1:0-3180 GCA_032015805.1 Achromobacter sp. | reverse complement strand
CTGGCCGTGATGGTGGCTGATTGCCTGCCGGTGATCATCGCCGATGCCGGGGGCAAGGTGCTGGGCGCGGCGCATGCCGGCTGGCGCGGCCTGTCGGGAGGTGTGCTGGAACACACGCTGGCCGCCATGCGCGCGAAGGCGCCGACGGCGGACGGATTTCGCGCCTGGGTGGGTCCCGGCATCGGTCCGCGCCACTTCGAGGTCGGGCAGGACGTGCTGGACGCCTTCACTGCCGACGACCCGGCAACGGCGCGTTTTTTCGCGCCGCGTCCCGGCATCGCCGGCAAATGGCTGGCGGACCTCGCCGGATTGGCCGATTTCCGGCTGCGGCGCGCCGGGGTACAAGAAGTGGTCCTCAGCGGGGAATGCACCGTGACGCGCGCGGACCGGTACTTTTCGTACCGCCGCGACGGCGTGACCGGACGCATGGCAATGCTGGCCTGGTTGCACCCGGTTTGACGCCGCGCAAAGGCCGGGGCCGGCCTTGCGTCCTACCGTAGTAGCCCTCCTTGTATACCCGCATTGACAGTCCTGAACCCGGAATGCAACATCAATCGCGAAGTCTCGATAACAAGGTGTCGAAGTGAATGCCAATCTCTCCGCAGGTCCCATTCCGGTGAGCGTGGCACCGGAAGTCCTGGCTGACATCCAGGCAGAGTTCTCGCGCGAATGGCAGCGCCTTTGCGACGATGCCCGGCGCGGTGCGCTCGCGCCGCCGTCCGACCGCCGGTTCTCGGGCGAGGCCTGGGCGGCGAACGCGTCGCACCTGTTGCTGGCGCATACCTACCTGCTGTCCGCGCGCGCCATGCAGCGCATGGTCGATGCCGCGCAGGTCAGCGAACCCATGCGCGACCGCCTTCGATTCTCAATCATGCAGTGGGTCGATGCGCTGTCTCCGTCCAACTTCCTGGCGCTGAATCCCGACGCCCAGCAATCCATCGTCGAAAGCGCGGGCCGCGCGCTCAATGAAGGCCTGGCGAACCTGTTGGGGGACGTCCAGAAAGGCCGCATCACCCAGACCGACGAGTCCCAGTTCGAGATCGGCCGCAACGTGGCCACGACTCCTGGCGACGTGGTGTTCGAGAACACGCTGTTCCAGCTCATCCAGTACGCACCGTCGACCGCCACCGTGCACGAGCGGCCGCTGGTCATCGTGCCGCCGAACATCAACAAGTTCTACATCCTGGACCTGCAGCCCGAGAACTCGTTCGTGCGCCACGCGGTCGGGCAGGGCTACACCGTCTTCTTGATTTCCTGGCGCAATCCGGTCGCCGCCGACACCGACGGCGTGGACCGCGCCACTTGGTCCGACTACCTTGACGACGCCGTGCTTCAAGCGCTGCGCGTGTCCAGCGACATCACCAAGCAACCGCAGGTCAATGCGCTGGGCTTTTGCGTGGGCGGCACGATGCTGGGCGCGGCGCTGGCGCTGGCCGAAGCGCGCGGCGAGCATCCGGTGGCCTCGCTGACGCTGCTGACCTCGATGCTCGATTTTCACGACACCGGTGTCCTGAACGTTTTCGTCGACGAGGCCCACGCGCTGCTGCGCGACCATCAACTGGGCAACGGCGGCCTGATGCCGGGCCGCGATCTCGCCACCACCTTCTCGTTCCTGCGCCCCAATGAGCTGGTGTGGAACTACGTGGTCGGCAATTACCTCAAGGGGCAAAAGCCCCCGGCCTTCGACCTGCTGTTCTGGAACGGCGACAGCACGAACCTGCCGGGGCCATTCTTTTCCTGGTATTTCCGCAATACCTACCTGGAAAACAATCTGAAGGTGCCGGGCCGCGCCCAGGCCGCCGGGCTGCCGCTGGACCTGACGCGGCTCCGCATGCCGGCCTATATCTTCGGGTCGCGCGAAGACCACATCGTGCCGTGGGTGTCGGCCTACGCGTCCACGCAGGTGCTGCGCGGACCGCAGCGTTTCGTGCTGGGCGCATCGGGCCACATCGCGGGCGTCGTCAATCCGCCCGCCAAGAAGCGCCGCAGCTACTGGGTGGCCGACGCGCTGGAACAGGAAAGCCAACCGTTGCCGGGCGACCCCAACACGTGGCTCGCGCAGGCGGTTGAGCAACCCGGAAGCTGGTGGCCCGACTGGACCGGCTGGCTGGCCGGTCATTCGGGCAAGCAGGTCAAGTCAAAGGAAAAAGCAGGCAATGCCAAGTACCGGCCGATCGAGCCGGCCCCTGGCAGATATGTGAAGGTCCGGGCAGCCTGATACCGCACTTCGCGGTCGATCCGGGACAGAAGATAGTTAATCAACGAGGCGTCCGTCGCACACAGGAGGAAGTCCAATGAGCGGAAAACTGGCTTACGTAACAGGCGGGATGGGCGGGATCGGCACCTCTATTTGCCAGCGCTTGGCCAAGGATGGCTTTCGCGTCGTGGCAGGTTGCGGCCCCAGCCGCAACTACCAGCAATGGCTGGATGAGCAGGCCGCGCAGGGATTCACGTTCTATGCGTCGGTGGGCAACGTGTCCGATTGGGATTCCACCGTTGCCGCCTTCGAAAGGGTCACGGCTGATCTGGGACCGGTGGACGTGCTGGTCAACAATGCCGGCATCACGCGCGATGGACTGTTCCGCAAGATGAGCGCCGACGATTGGCGCGCGGTCATCGACACCAACCTGAACAGCCTTTTCAATGTGACCAAGCAGGTCATCGAAGGCATGGTCGGGCGCCAGTGGGGGCGGATCATCAACATCAGCTCGGTCAACGGCCAGAAGGGGCAATTCGGCCAGACCAACTACTCCACGGCAAAGGCGGGCATCCATGGATTCACGATGGCGCTGGCGCAGGAAGTGGCCAGCAAGGGCGTGACCGTCAACACGATCTCGCCGGGGTACATCGGCACCGACATGGTCCGGGCCATCCGGCCGGATGTGCTGGAGAAGATCGTCGCCACGATTCCGGTGCGTCGCCTTGGCACGCCCGAGGAAATCGCGTCCATGACTTCGTGGCTGGCGTCGGATGAATCCGGCTTTTCGACCGGCGCGGACTTCTCGCTGAACGGCGGCCTGCACATGGGCTGATCCGACGTGGGCCGCCTCGGGGCGGCCCACAGGCGCTGTACGGCTTCGGCCAGAGGGGCCGTACAGCATTACACTCACCTTATTCGAAGCCTAAAGAGATCGCCCGATCCGGGGACAACCATGACGCAAGCACAAACCGGCGCCAGCC
>DALZRX010000514.1:0-3192 GCA_032015805.1 Achromobacter sp. | reverse complement strand
CCGAGGGCCGCAGCACCATCCAGGCGGCCGCCGCGACGACGAGCAGCAGCAGGACGAGGCCGACCACGCGGCGACGGCTCCAGCGGGAGGGTGGGGACACAGGACGGCTATCGGACATGGAAACGGTTCCGGCACACTCGGAAGGAAAGCCGTATTGTCTACTAGACCGTCCCGGTTTCGGCTCTGACAGCCCTCATGCTGAAACTACCCGCAACAGGAATCCTGGTAGCGAAACCGTGCGTAACTTGCGCCTATGAACTGCACAGGGTCATCTGGAATGACACGTCGCGGGCCACCTGCTGGGGTTTGAATTCCCCGTCCTGGGTGGAAAAACGTATCCAGATCATGTACTTATTCGCGCTGATCTCGGGAAAGATGCCCTGGGCCGGGTCCACCCAGACGCGCAGAAGCTGGAACTGCTTGCCGCCCAGCATCTGCTGGTAGGCGCCCTGCTCGGCAACGATGTCGGTCTTGCGCCCGGACTCGCGCAAAAGGCGCAGCGCCAGGGTCAGGCCGTCGTAGAGGGCGATGAAGGGCGACACCCAGGCCTGCAGGTCCGCGCAGCGGGCGGCCTCGGGCTTGTTTTGCCACGCAAAATAGGAAGGCATGTCGACCTGCGTGGCGCTGCCGGGCACCGACAGGCGGCCGCGCAGACTGGTCAGCCATTCGTTTTCGCGCAGCGACTGGCCGGTCTTGCCAGGCGCAGCCAGCGCGCTGGCCACCTTTTCCATTTCGCGCAGCATGCTTTCGAGCGCGTCCTGGGCGACGCCGGGATGGTCGCGCAGGCCGACCAGCGCGAGCCGCTGGCGTTCGAGGTCTTGGAGGACCGCGCCTTTCACGTCGGTGCGTTCGCACGCATCGAGCAGATCGAAAAGGCAGGTCACGGCAACCTGATGCTGGCGTGAGTCACCCTCGCGAGCAAAGAAGAACAGCCTGTCGAACAGGTATTCCAGCCGCAGATAAGCACGGATGCGCTCATTGAAGGGGTATTCGTAAACGATCACGCTTTTTTACAGGCCCTATCAGTGATTGGCCGGCGGGCCAAGAATTTTCAGGGTTGCCGGCAGCCGCTGGCTTACCGGCCCGTCGTGGTCGCCAGCGCCAGCCAGCGGTCATGCAGGGTCAACGCCCGCGCGCGCAACTGCTCCGGCGTTGTCGTTGCGTCGTTGAGTATGACGTCGTCCGCGACCTCCAACCGGCGTGCCCGCGCAGCCTGTGCCGCCATGATACGCCGGATGTCCGGCTCCGTCAGCCCGCTGCGCTGCTGCACGCGCGCCACCTGCGTTTCGGGATCGCAGTCCACCACGCAGATACGATCCACGCGGTCGCGCCATCGGTCCAGGGACTCAACCAATAGCGGCACCACAAAGACCAGATACGATCCACGCGCGGCCGCCGCCTGGCGCTCGGTTTCGCGGCCGATGGCAGGATGCAGCACGGCCTCCAGCCGCAGGCGCACCTGCGGATCGGCGAACGCCTGCGTGCGCATCCAGGCCCGGTCCATCGCGCCGTCCGGCGTCAACGCCTCGCGACCGAATTCGCGTTCGATCGCAGGGATGGCGGCGCCGCCCGCCGCGGTCAGCGAGCGCGCGATCTCGTCGGTATCGACCAGTGTCGCCCCCCACTCCGCCAGCATGTCCGCCACGCGGGACTTGCCCGAGCCGATGCCGCCCGTCAGACCAATCTTGAACATGCCGACTTCCCTTTGGATCTTGCGCGGCCGCATTCGCCGCGCCGCACTTGCCTAACGCATTTGCCTAATGCACTTGCCCGACGCAATTGCCTAACGCATTTGCCTAACTCATGAACTGCAACACGCCATGGTCGCCGCCCAGCAGCAGCATGACCAGCCCGGCCAGCGCCAGATAGGGCCCGAAGGGCAAGGGCTGGCCACGGCTGGCGCGGCCGGTGAGCGTCAGCGCCCCACCGATCAGCACGCCCACCAGCGACGCGCTGAGCAGAAGCATCGGCAAGGCCTCGACGCCGAACCACGCGCCCAGCGCCGCCAGCAGTTTGAAGTCGCCTTGGCCCATGCCTTCGCGCCCGGTCAACAGGCGGAACACATGAAAGATAACCCACAGGAACAGATACCCCGCCGCCGCGCCGACCACCGCGGTCTGCACGCTGGTGAACGCGTCGAACAGGTTCACCAACAGGCCCGCCCACAACAGCGGTTGGGTCATGACATCGGGCAGCAGCGTCGTTTCGAAGTCGATCCATGCCAGCGCCACCAGCGCGGCGGACAGGCCCATGGCTGCCAGGGCAATCGGCGTCGCGCCAAAGCGCAGGGCGCAGGCCGCGAACAGCACG
Source organism: Achromobacter sp. (assembly GCA_032015805.1). Lineage (GTDB taxonomy): Bacteria > Pseudomonadota > Gammaproteobacteria > Burkholderiales > Burkholderiaceae_B > Achromobacter. Next base: position 882 of record DALZRX010000514.1, on the reverse strand, counting down.
CAGGTCAGCAGTTCGATGACGGGATAGCGCCAGCCGATGGGCGCATGGCACGCCGCGCACCGGCCGCGCAGCAGCAGCCAGCCAAGCAGCGGAATCCGCGCCATGCGGGGGATGGGCGTTTCGCACGCGGGGCAATGCGAAGCCGGCGACAACAGGCCATAGTGGCCGGCCGGCCTCGGCTTGCCGGCGGCATCCAGGCATTGGGCCTGCCATTCGCGCTCCATCATGCGCGGCAGCCGATGGGTCAGCACCGTCAGCCAGTTGCCGACGAACAGGCCCGCCAATGCCGCCATACCGATGAAGACGCCCAAGGGGAGATCAAAGACTTGCCACATCGCAGTCACCGCCCGACGCAATCCGGACGCGCGCGCCCATCCGACTGGCCGCCAATGGCGCGAGGGATGAGGGGCCGTACGCGGCCCTGTCGTAATTTGTGCATAAAGTGCCGGGGATGCCCGGGAACGGCTAAGGGGAACGTATCGAATCTTCGCATAAGTGCGTAAAATCGGAGACAGACTCAATTCACGGATAAGCTGCCATGACCGCGCGCGTCGACATCGTTTCCCGCTCCCGCAAATTCAGCGTCATGGGGCTGCTGCTAGCGGGCACCGTGATAGGCGTGTCAGGCTGCGCCAAGCAGAAAGCCGAAGGCTATTACGATCTGCCCGCCGAAAGCACCGTGACCGACGCGCAGTACCAGGGATCTGGTGCGGGCTACCGCAGCGTCATCCGCGCCCCGTCGCAAGTGCAGATCGAGCTCAAGCCCGACGCGCGTCGGCAACAGAACCAGAACCAGCAAGGCGTACCCGCCGGCCCGACTACCGAAGACGGCCAGGCAGTGCCGGAAGGCGCCGAAGGCGGCTCGGGTGGATCCGGCGCGTC
>DALZRX010000513.1:0-3201 GCA_032015805.1 Achromobacter sp. | reverse complement strand
CGGCAGCCGCGAGGAATTCGCCGCCTTCATCAAGGCCGAGATTCCGCGCACCAAGAAGCTGATCGACCAGGCCGGCATCACCCCGCAGTAATTTTTCCAACGAGTTCCAGCATCCATGTCCTCCCCCTTCGATTGGTCTTTTCCGTACGCTTCCCGAAAAATGCCGGTCCTGGCCGCCAACGCGGTCGCGACCAGCCAGCCGCTGGCTGCGCAGGCGGGACTGCGCATGCTGCTGGCCGGTGGCAATGCCGTTGACAGCGCCATTGCCACCGCGATCGCCCTGACCGTCGTCGAGCCCGTCATGAACGGGATCGGCGGCGACATGTTCGCCCTGGTCTGGCACGACGGCCAGCTCCATGGCCTGAATTCCAGCGGCTGCGCGCCGGCCGCATGGACGCCCGACTACTTCAACGGCCGCGACGCCATGCCGGGCACCGGCTGGGGCACGGTCACCGTGCCGGGTCAGATCGCCGGCTGGAAGGCCTTGTCCGACCGCTTCGGCAAGCTGCCCTTCGCCAAACTGTTCGAACCCGCCATCGCCTATGCCGAGGACGGCTTTGCGGTGTCGCCCACGATTGCACGCCAATGGGCCAATCAGGCGCCCAAGCTTGCGGCCGAGCCCGGCTTTGCCGACGCCTTCCTGCCGCAAGGCCGCGCGCCGCAAGCCGGCGAATGGTGGCGTTTTCCCGACCAGGCAAAGACGTTGCGCGAGATCGCCGAAACCGGTGGCGAGAGCTTCTACCGCGGCGAACTGGCCCGCAAGATCACGGACTTCGCCAGCCAGACGGGCGGCGCCCTCAGCGCTGTCGACCTGGCCGAGCATCAGGCGGAATGGGTCAAGCCCATCTCCCAATCGTTCCGCGACTACGAGCTGCACGAGATCCCGCCCAATGGCCAGGGCATTTCGGCGCTGATGGCGCTGGGCATGCTCGAGCAATTCGACCTGGAAGGCATGGGACGCGACAGCGCCGACTACTACCACGTCAGCATCGAAGCCATGAAGCTGGCGTTCGCGGACCTGCATCATCACGTGGCGGATCCGCGCCACATGCGCACCGACGCTCGCGCCCTGCTCGACCGTGCCTACCTGGCCGAACGCGCCCGCCTGATCTCGATGGATCGCGCCAGCGTGCCCACCGCCGGCACGCCCGCCACCGGCGGCACGGTCTACCTGACCGCGGCCGACGCGAGCGGCACGATGGTGTCCTTCATCCAGTCCAACTATCACGGTTTCGGCTCGGGCGTGGTCGTGCCCGGCACGGGCATCAGCCTGCACAATCGCGGCCTGAACTTCGTCCTGACCCCGGGCCACAGCAATCAGGTGGCGCCGCGCAAGAAGCCGATGCACACGATCATCCCCGCGTTCGTGACGCGCGGCGGTCAGCCCGTCATGTCGTTTGGCGTCATGGGCGGCTCGATGCAGGCGCAGGGCCATCTGCAGATGGTCACGCGCCTCGCGGCATTCGGCCAGAACCCGCAGGCCATGAGCGACGCGCCGCGCTTCCGCGTGGAAAAAGGCCCAGTCGTGAACGTGGAATCGCACCTGCCGGCCGACGTTGTCGACACGCTGCGCGCGCGCGGCCACAACGTGGCGGTGGCGCCCGTGGACAGCCTGGAGTTCGGCTCGGCTCAGCTCATCTGCCGCCTGCCGCAAGGCGGCTACGTGGCGGCGTCGGACTCGCGCCGCGACGGCCAGGCGGTCGGCTTCTAAGGCATTGCCGGGCAAGCCGGCTTCTGCGCATCCTGCAGGAGAATTGAGGACTGCGTCCCCCGGGATTCGTGGCAGAATGGCCCGATCCCGGCACCCCTCGCCGGACCTCGGGCACGCAAACGCGACAAGCCACTGCAACCGCGGGCGCGCCCGGCCCGCCAGGAGGAGCACGGATGAACCGCATTCCGACTCACAAGCGCTCGGCATTGGCCGGCCTGCTGCTGGCCGCCGGCCTCGCGGCCGTCTCTGCCAACGCGGCAGCACAGGACAAGGCGCCGCAGATCATGCAGGTGCCGGCCGACAACCGCATCGTCTGGCAGGCGCCCGCAAAAGGCGTCGTCACGTATGAATGCCGATTGACCCAAACCGACGGCGCGCGCTATGCGTGGATCATCGCCGCTGCGGCCGCCACGCTCGGCGCGGGCCAGTCCGGCCAGACCGGCACCTACAAGAGTCCGCCTGAAACCTGGAAGGCTGCCGACGGGTCGACATTGACCGGCATGGAAACCGTGCGCGCCTTTGCCGGGCCGGACCGGCTGTACGATCAGCTCGTCCTGGCCAATCCGTCCGGGGGTGTAGGGCTATTGACCGGCGTGACGTACATCCAGCGCCTCGTGCGCGCGGGCGGCGGCGTGCCGCAGGCGCCCTGCTCCGCGGCCAGCAAGGGTCAAAAGGAGCAGGTCGGCTACCAAGCTGATTACGTGTTCTGGAAGCCCAACTGACGCCAGCAAGACTGCCCGGCGCGCACGCGCGGCGGCACGTGCGCCGCCGGCGCGGATGCCAGAGACATCACGGCGCCACCGACATTCCTTGCTTCAAGGCGTCGACCAGCGCGGGGTGCCTGGCCTTTTCCTGCGCCAGCGTATAGGCGGAAAACGTCACGACCTTCTTGCCCGAGGCGGCGAACAGCGCCGTCAGCTCGGCCGGGCGGCCGGAAAGCTTGCTGGTCGCGTCAAGCTGAAAGACGCCGATGCTGCCCACCTTGAACGCCCCATCACCCGTCTTCTTGAAGGTGGGCACCGCTTCCCGCTGCTGCGACTGGAAGCCTGCCGCCATCGCCCCCAGCGTGAACGCGTCGTCATCGCCGACAGCAAGTTCCACCGGGACATCGATCACGATGATGGCCTGCATGGTGGCGCGGTTCAGGTAGATTTTGCCTGTGACCTCGGGCGTGGCCGGGTCCGACGGAAACTCGGTTTCGGTGAAGCCTGCGGGGATGACGACCTTGAGCTTGCCGTCCAGCACCTGCAGCGGCTGAGGTGGCGGCGGAGGCGGCGCTGCGGCTGAGTCCGCCGGCGCGCCATTGGGATCCTGCGCGGCGGCCGGGGCGCCGGCCGCCTTGGCATCAGTTGGCTTGGCATCGGCTGGCTTGGCATCCGCCGCCGGCTTGGCATCCGTCGGCTTTGTACCGGCTGCCTTGGTATCGGCCGATTTAGCTTCGGCTGCTTTGGCTTCGGCTGCTTTGGCTTCGGCTGCTTTGGCTTCGGCTG
>DALZRX010000512.1:0-3206 GCA_032015805.1 Achromobacter sp. | reverse complement strand
GCGCGCCGCGCCCGGTGCCCCGGTCGCGCGAGCCTTGAGCAACCAGGCACAGGCCGAGTTGCGGCAAGCCTTCCAGGAATTTGCCTATCGCTGAGCCAGATGCGCCGCCAGGGTGGCGTGGAACCGCGGCGACACCACCGCACCCACATTGCAGCGGGACCACGGCGACACGGCCGTCGGGTCCACGCTGAACACGCGTCCCGGCGCCATGATGACCTTTTCGGGCATCAGCGCCGCGGCCAGCGTCAACGAGTCTTCCACGCCCGGAAACGACGACCACAGGTACAGCGAACTGGTCGGCCGGGTGAACACCCGTGCCCCCAGCGAATCCAGCACCTGCAAGGCCTGGCCGGTCGCTGCCTCAAGCCGCTGGCGCAGCCGCACCAGGTGCCGCTCGTAGTGGCCCTCGCGCAGCATCACGTCGACCATGCGCTCGCAGTATTCAGAGCTGCTGACATGCACCAGCGCCTTCAGATCGGCCAGGTCGCTTGCCAGCGCGGCGTTGCATGCAATGAACCCCACGCGCAGCGCGGCAGAGAACGACTTTGAGAAACTGCCGATGTAGATCGTGCGCTCAAGCTGGTCCAGCGCCGACAGCCGCACGGACGACGTGGGCTTGAAGTCCGCCAGCGGATCGTTCTCGACCACCATCAGGTTGTAACGCTCGGAAAGTTGCAGGACCTTGTACGCCTTGGCCGGTGAAATGTCCGAACCGGTGGGATTGTGCGCGATCGACTGCGTGAAGAAGAGCCGCGGTTTTTCGCGCTGCAGCAACGATTCCAGTGCCGCAAGGTCCGGCCCGTCCGGCAGCCGCGGCACGCCCAGCATTCGGACCCCGGCCAGCTTCAGCTTGCCAAACAGCGGGTAGTAGCCGGGGTTGTCCACCAGCACCGTCGACCCCGGCGGCAGGAAGTATCGGATCACCAGGTCCATCGCTTCATTCGCGCCATGCGTCAGGACGAGCTGCGACGGCGCCGCGTTGATGCCGACGTCGCCCAGCTTGCGCACCAGGCTTTCGCGCAGCGGCGCATAGCCGAAACGGCTGCCATAGCGAAACAACGCCCCCAGTCCCGTGCGCACCACCTTCTGGTGATAGCGGTCCATGCGCATGTCCGCCAGCCACTCCACGGGCGGAAAGCCATCGCCCACCGCCACGGCGTCCGGTTGCGTCTTGAGCTGTTCACGCATGAGCCAGACGATGTCCATCGCCCGGCTCAATTGCCCCGGCTCTTCGTCCGCGGTCTGGCGCGCGTGGTCGACATCCAACACATAAAATCCCGAGCCGCGCCGCGGTTCGACAAGCCCACGCGCCACCAGCAATTCAAACGCCACCACCACCGTGTTCTTGGCATAGCGATGCAACTGCGCCAATTCGCGCAACGACGGCAGCTTGTCGCCCGCGCGGTAGACGCCGTCGGCAATCTGCTGCCCGATCAGCTTGGCTAGGCTTTCGGCGATGGGCGCCGCACGCTGCGGCCTGCCGGGTGGATTGGCGTCTTCCAAGCGGGAAATCCTGTTATATCGTTGCCAAAATTGGTGCAGTGCGATGGTACTGTTTGCCCAAACTGTACCTCTGAATAGCGGTACAGTTTACCTAGAATCAGGCCACTCGATTCTTATACGGAGACACCGCATCGTGGCCGATTCACGCCTGCCCAACTTCCGGGCCCTTACCCCCGCCCAACGCCTTGCCGCCATCGCGGACGCCACCTCGTTGACCGCCGAAGAGCGCCAGTTGCTGGCCGAGCCTGGCGCCCTGAGTCTCGCCCGTGCCGACGGCATGATCGAAAACGTTCTGGGCACGTTCGAGCTGCCCCTGGGCGTGGCGGGCAACTTCCAGGTCAACGGGCGGGACGTGCTCGTGCCGATGGCGGTGGAAGAGCCGTCCGTGGTGGCCGCAGCCTCATTCATGGCCAAGCTGGCGCGCGAAGGCGGCGGTTTCGAGACGTCCAGCACCCGCCCCCTGATGCGCGCCCAGGTGCAGGTCCTGGGACTGACCGACCCTCACGGGGCGCGCCTGGCCCTGCTGCGCGAGCGCGAGCGCATCCTGACGCTTGCCAACAGCCGCGACAAGGTGCTGATTGAACTGGGCGGCGGCTGCCAGGACATCGAGGTCCATGTCTTCCCGGACACGCCGCGCGGTCCGATGATCGTGATGCACCTGATCGTCGACGTGCGCGACGCCATGGGCGCCAATACCGTCAACACCATGGCTGAAGCCGTCGCGCCGCTGGTCGAAGAGATTGTCAACGGCTCGGTGCGGCTACGCATCTTGTCCAATCTGGCCGATCTGCGACTGGCCCGCGCCCGTGTGCGCCTGACGCCGCAGACGCTGGACACCAAGGAGCGCAGCGGCGCCGAGATCATCGAAGGTGTGCTGGACGCGTACACTTTTGCCGCCATCGACCCGTACCGCGCCGCCACGCACAACAAGGGGATCATGAACGGCATCGATCCGGTCATCGTGGCCACCGGCAACGACTGGCGGGCGGTCGAGGCCGGCGCGCATGCCTACGCCAGCCGCTCGGGCCGCTACACGTCGCTGACCCATTGGGAAAAGGATACGACCGGCGCCCTGGTCGGCACCATCGAAATGCCCATGCCCGTGGGTTTGGTGGGCGGCGCGACCAAGACGCATCCGCTGGCCCGGCTGGCGCTGAAGATCATGGACGTGCGCTCCGCGCAGGAGCTGGGCGAAGTCGCCGTGGCCGTCGGCCTGGCGCAGAATCTGGGCGCGCTGCGCGCGTTGGCCACCGAAGGCATCCAGCGCGGCCACATGGCGCTGCATGCCCGCAACATCGCGCTGGTGGCTGGCGCAACGGGCGCGGAGATCGATGAGGTCGCCAAGCGCATGGCCGCGGAGAAGGATGTCCGCACCGACCGCGCGCTGGCCTTGCTGGAGGAACTGCGCGCGTCCCGATAACCCGCAAGGCAAGCATCCGAGGCGGCGCCGGCCCTCCCGCGCGCCGCCCGATAAACACAGGAGAGAGACATGAAACAAAGCCCCCCGGCGCCGTCCACGCGCCTGGCTGAAGTCTGGAGCGACACCGTGGATCTCAGGCATCTGGCCTGGGCCATCGGCATCGGCATCACTATCAGCGTCGCCGGCTTCTTTACCGCCAGCCGCTGGCTGCGCGGCGTGGTGGCCTCGCCCGAACTCGCGCACGCCTACGCCATGCTGGCCGGCCTGGCGGGCTGCGTACTGG
>DALZRX010000511.1:0-3206 GCA_032015805.1 Achromobacter sp. | reverse complement strand
CGCTGGCGCCCCGTCTGGTGCCCGGCGCGCGCTACGTCGCGACCGACCTCAACCAGCCGATGCTGGACTACGCCGCCGCCCGGCAGACGGGGGGCTGTCCCGTCGAATGGCGCTGGGCGGACGCGTTGGACCTGCCGTTCGACTGTGCCTCGTTCGACGTCGTGTGCTGCCAGTTCGGCGTCATGTTCTTTTCGGACCGGGTGGCGGGTTTTGCCGAAGCGCGGCGCGTCCTCAAGTCCGGCGGCCGCTTCGTCTTCAGCGTCTGGGACCGTCTCGAGGTGAACGATTTCGCCGATGACGTGACCCGCGCCGTCGCCACGGTGTTTCCGCATGACCCGCCCCGGTTCCTTGCCCGCACGCCACACGGCTACCACGACACCGAAAAGATCCGCGACGACCTGCGCCGTGCCGGCTTTGCCGATGTCCAGGTCGAGACCCGCGCCGAGGTCAGCCGCGCCGCGGGGCCGCTTGACGCGGCGACGGCCTATTGCCAGGGCACGCCGCTTCGCAACGAGATCGAAGCGCGCGACGCGGGCCTGATGCAGCATGCGACGGAACGTGCGGCAGAGGCGCTGGCCGACCGATACGGCGCGGGTCCGATCACGGGCAGGATCCAGGCGCACGTCATCGTCGCGACGAAGTGATGCAGGCGCGAGGCCCTATGGGGGCGGGGCCTGCATGCGTTTGACCATGTCCACGATGATCCGAAACAGTTCGTCGCGCGCGGCTTCCTGGCTGATCTCATTTGCGACAGCCGCTTGCGACAGCGCGTCGGCCGCGCCAAGCATGCCCCACAGGCTGGCCAGCGATATGCCCTGCGGCCCGGCGAACGGCGCGAGGATGTTCTGGCACTTCCTGATGAACACGTGCTGGTACTGCGTCTTCACGGCGGCCAATTCCGGCGAGCCATTCAGCGCCGCAAGCACCCCGGGAATTTCGCGCCCCTGTGCCGACACGCATTCGACATACCGGGTGGCGATGACGCGGGCCTTGTCCTGCAGCGTCGGTTCGCTGGCGGCGATCGCGTCGTCGATGATCGCCGTCTGGCGCACGTCGAAATCCTGGTAAAGCACCGCCAGCAGTCCGTTGCGGGTGCCGAAGTGATCGTAGACGACGGGCTTGGAGACGCCCGCCTTCTCGGCAAGCCGGCCCAGCGTCAGGGCGTCCGTGCCTTCGTCGCGGATCAGCGCCCAGGAGGCCTCGATGAGCTGGCGCAGCCGCGCTTCTTTCGACAGCCGGCGGCGCGGGGAAGGCGCGGGGGAGGTGGGCATCCGTTCTCTCTTCAGGGGCTGGGTCACGGCTGGACGGCGACGATCCGCTGGCCGATGGCCTGCGCCGCGTCCAGATGCGAGGCAGGATAGCCGGCGTCGGATGCGACCAGCAATTCGGATGTTGCCACGCGCGCGCCGCAGTAGCCGAAAATCCCGTGGTCGATCTGCGTCTTCATCGCGCCAAAGTAGCCATGACGCGCATAGGTGCGCATGTCGGCGCCGCCGCTGGCGATCAGGTGCACCTGAAGCCGCTGCAACCGCTTGATCACTTTGCCCTCGGGGTTGGCGTCATAGGCCCAGCCATTGGTGAACACGCGGTCTATCCAGCCTTTCAGCAGGGCGGGAAACGACCACCAATGCACGGGATACACCAATACCAGCGCGTCCGCGCGATCGATGCGCGTGTGCTCCGCGGCCACGTCGGCGGGCGGGTTGGAGCGTGTCAGGTGCAGGGCCACATCGGCCTGGGTGAATCGGGGGTCGAATGCTTCCGAAGCCAGATCCGCCACCTCGAATGTGTGTTGTGGCCCTCCCGCGGCAATTCCCGTCGCGACATGATGGGCGATGGCGTGCGTCAGGGATTCCTGATCAGGATGAGCAACGACGATGAGCGCGTGCATAACGGATTCCTTCTCGCTTGATTTATAACCTACCAATCGTAGCCTACGTTTAGTAGGTTGTGAAGAAAAACCTTGCTGATGTGGGAGAGCCGGGACGCTGAAGCGCAACCGCCCAGGGGTGCCTACGGTTATCGTGTCGCCAGATCAGTCCCCATCGGAGGAGTCATGGCCTCAGGAACGGCGTTGTTCGATATGCGTTCGGAGCAGGGCGTCTTGCGGATATCCATCGCGGTCACGCTCTGCATCGCCCTTATCGGGATCGGGTTCGGCGTTGCCTCCGGCTCGTTTTCGATCATGTTCGATGGCGTGTATTCACTGGTGGACGCCAGCATGAGCGCCCTGACCCTGGTGGTGGTGAAACTGATCACCTCGTACGCCACCGCCCGGCAGTTGCCACGCAAGCTCCGGGACCGCTTCACGATGGGCTTCTGGCATCTGGAACCCATGGTTCTGGCCTTGAACGGCATCCTGCTGACCGGCGTTGCGATCTACGCGCTGATCAATGCCGTCAGCAGCCTGCTTCGCGGCGGCCGCGACCTGGAATTTGGCCTGGCGCTGATCTATGCCGCTCTCACCCTGAGCGCGTGCGTGGCGATAGCGGTTGCCGAGGCGCGCGCCAATCGCCGCATCCGCTCCGCATTCCTGCACATGGACCTGAAAGGCTGGATCATGTCGGCCAGCATCACGGCCGCGCTCTTGGTGGCGTTCTGCATCGGATTCGCGGTGCAGGGCACGCGCTGGGAATGGATTTCTCCGTACATCGATCCCGCCGTGCTGGGCGTGGTCTGCCTGGTCATCATCCCGCTGCCGCTGTCGGTCATCCGCCAGGCGTTGTCCGAGATGCTGCTGGTCACGCCCACCGACCTGAAGCAGCATGTGGACACGGTGGCGCAGGCCTTTGTCGAACGTTATGGATTCGCGTCCTATCGCGCCTACGTGGCCAAGGTGGGCCGGTCGCGCGAGATCGAACTGTATTTCATCGTGCCGCCCGAGATGCCGGCCCGCGGCATCTCGGCGTGGGACAGTCTGCGCGACGAAATTGGAGACGCGCTCGGCGCCGACAGCCCCGACCGGTGGCTGACCGTTGTGTTCACCGGCGACCCGGAATGGGCCGAATAGCGCTGTCGCCGTACTGGTGCACCGTCGTGGCTCATCCCGTCATAGACATGCGGCCATCAGGAACACCGGCAGCGTCTCCCAGACCACCGCCACGGCCGACAGTCCGCACAGCACGGCGGTCAGCCAGGCATGAAACGGCGGTGCGCCGTGGGCGCGCACCCGCGCATGCTGTCGCCACGCGGCCAGCGCCATGCCG
>DALZRX010000510.1:1701-3227 GCA_032015805.1 Achromobacter sp. | reverse complement strand
GTAGACGGCCTCGGCGGCCTTGTTCATGGCGCGGAAGGCCGACAGCGGGTAGAGGACCATGCCCACGCCCACGCTCTTCAGTTCTTCCACCGAGAACAGCGGGGTCTTGCCGAATTCGGTGATGTTGGCCAGCACCGGCACCTTGACGGCCTTCACGAAGCGGTCATAGGTGGGCAGGTCGTAGGCGGCTTCGGCGAAGATCGCATCGGCGCCGGCTTCGACGCAGGCCAGCGCGCGCTCGATGGCCGCATCCACGCCGTGCGAGGCGATGGCGTCGGTGCGGGCGATCAGGTAGAAATCGCTGTCGGTGCGGGCGTCGGCGGCGGCCTTCACGCGGTCGGCCATTTCCTCGGTCGTGACGATTTCCTTGCCCGGGCGGTGGCCGCAGCGCTTGGCGCCAACCTGGTCCTCGATGTGGCAGGCGGCGGCGCCGAACTTGATCAGGCTCTTGACGGTGCGCGCGATGTTGAACGCCGACGGCCCGAAGCCGGTGTCGATGTCCACCAGCAGCGGCACGTCGCACACGTCGGTGATGCGGCGCACGTCGGTCAGGACGTCGTCCATGGTGTTGATGCCCAGGTCCGGCAGACCCAGCGAGCCGGCCGCGACGCCGCCGCCGGACAGGTAGATGGCGCGATAACCGGCGCGCTTGGCCAGGAGGGCGTGGTTGGCGTTGATGGCGCCGATGATCTGCAGGGGATTTTCTTCGGAGAGCGCGCGGCGAAAGAGGGCGCCGGGCGATTCGGGTCTGGACATGTTTGTCTCCTGTTCTTGGTAGCCCACGACCTTATCGCGGGTCCGAAAGATAAATCTGTCCCCTGCGTGACAATCCCGCGGCGCAATCTTTCGCGGCTGGGCAAGAGACAGGTGTATTTCCCGGTGCTGCCTGTAAGGCGGGCCCGAGCGTTGCGGACCCGCTTAAGGAATGGGCCCGCAAGAACGGGCCCAAACCTTTACTGCGCGCTGCTTACTTCAGCAGGTCCTTGACGCCGTCGCGCTCTTCGAGGAGCTCTTTCAGCGTGAAGTCCAGGCGCTCACGCGAGAAGGCGTCGATTTCCAGGCCTTCGATGCGCTTGTATTCGCCGTTTTCGGTCGTGACCGGCACGCCGTAGATGATGCCTTCGGGGATGCCGTAGGAGCCGTCCGACGGGATGCCCATCGTGACCCACTTGCCGTTGCTGCCCAGGACCCAGTCACGGACGTGGTCGATGGCGGCGTTGGCGGCCGAAGCGGCCGAGGACAGGCCACGGGCTTCGATGATGGCGGCGCCGCGCTTGCCCACGGTGGGGATGAACGTGTCGCGGTTCCAGGCGTCGTCGTTGATCAGCTTGGACAGCGATTCGCCGCCGACGGTGGCGAAGCGGTAGTCGGGGTACATCGTGGGCGAGTGGTTGCCCCACACGACCAGCTTTTCGATGTCGGCGACGGCCTTGCCCGACTTGGCGGCCAGTTGCGACAGGGCGCGGTTGTGATCCAGGCGCAGCATGGCGGTGAAGTTCTTGGCGGGCAGGTCCGGCGCCGACTTC
>DALZRX010000510.1:468-1691 GCA_032015805.1 Achromobacter sp. | reverse complement strand
TGCGTAACCGATTTGGCCGGCGGCGCCGGTGACGGCGACACGCAAGGCAGGCTTGGACATGGACGTTCTCCGTAATGGTTTGGCGAGAAAAAATCTCACCAATCAGTGTAATCGTTGGGCGCGGGAATCAGCGCCGCCAGGGGGCGCTGCGCGTCGCGCGGGCAGCTTTGAATCCTAGATCGAATTAACGTATGCGTCAATTGCTCTTCTATCTTATATAAGACATAAGACGTTGGACAGCTCGCCTCCCGATATGCCACAATAGAGCGTTTATTCGAATGCGCCGCGGCCCCGCTCGGCCGTGCGCCTGTATCAAGCCAGAAGACCGGCGGCAGCAGCGCATACGGATGAGTCCGCATCCCTGGCGCTGCCTTCTCATCATCCGGATAAACATGACACTTTCAAGAAGATCCATGGCAGAGCCCCGGCCCGAAACCTCCTTACGCAATCGCGCCGCCCGTCCCACGGGCGAGGGAGCCGCTTTCAGTCCGCTCTACCGCCAGATCAAGGATCTGCTTGTCCAAAGCCTCGAACGCGGCGAATGGAAGCCCGGCGAGCTCATCCCCAGCGAAATCGACTTGGCCGCCCGCTTTCAGGTGAGCCAGGGCACGGTGCGCAAGGCGGTCGATGAGTTGGCGGCCGAGCACATGCTGCTGCGCCGCCAGGGCAAGGGCACTTTTGTCGCCACCCACCACGAAGCGCGTGTGCGCTACCGTTTCCTGCGCCTGGCCCCTGACGAAGAAGGCGAGGCCGGCCGCGCGGAAAGCCGCATCCTGGAATGCCGCCGCATGCGCGCGCCCGCCGAGATCGCCCGCGCGCTGGACCTGCGCGCCGGCGAAACCGTCGTCATGATCCGCCGCCTGTTGTCCATGGGGCAGACGCCCACCGTGCTGGACGACATCTGGCTGCCCGGTTCCATTTTTCGTGGCCTCACCCTAGAGCTGCTGACCGCCAACAAGGCGCCGCTCTATGGCCTTTTTGAATCCGAGTTCGGCGTCAGCATGGTGCGCGCGGACGAAAAGCTGCGCGCGGTCGCCGCGCCGGCCGAAGTCTGTACGCTGCTTAATGTTTCCGTCGGCACGCCGTTGTTGCAGGTAGACCGGGTGTCTTACACGTACGGTGACCGCCCCATGGAAATACGCCGGGGGTTGTACTTGACCGATCGATACCACTACCGCAATAGTCTGAATTGATGAGCTTTTTACCTACGATTTGATACCAAC
>DALZRX010000510.1:0-458 GCA_032015805.1 Achromobacter sp. | reverse complement strand
GGCCGTCATGTCCGACACCGCTGCCAAGCCACGTCCGCAGTTTCGCAATATTGGTATTGCGCAACTTGCCAGTTACCGCCTGCCCCTGGCCGGCAAGCTGTCCATCCTGCACCGCGTCAGCGGCGCGCTGTTGTTCCTCTGTCTTCCCTTGGTCATTCTGCCGCTGTTCGCGGCCAGCGTGGCCGCGCCCCAGACGTTCGCCGCCGTGGCCGCGTACGCCGGCAACCCGATCGTCAAGCTTGTCTTCCTCGTCCTGGTCTGGGGCTACCTGCATCACTTCTGTGCGGGCATCCGGTACCTGCTCCTGGATCTGCACATCGGCATCGACAAGCAGTCGTCCAAGAAGAGCGCCGGCGTGGTGTTCGGCGTCAGCCTCGCGCTGACCCTGGTGTTTGCTCTCAAATTGTTCGGAGTGCTGTAAATGGCCGCCGCTAAAAACTACGGACCCAAGCGCCTGG
>DALZRX010000509.1:0-3237 GCA_032015805.1 Achromobacter sp. | reverse complement strand
CCGCACCGCCGGGGCCGGGCCTGGCAGACGATCGCGGCCGTGACGCTCGCCCCGGGCAGCGCCCGATCGACCCTTCGGCGCAGCGGGATCGCCAGCAGCAGGTGCGAGACCAGCTTGTGCGCGATCAACTTCAGGGCGACCAGCAGCGTCAGCAACGCGCTCGCGAGCAGCAGGAAAGAGGCCAGCAGGCGCGTGAGCGGCTGCAGAACGATGCCCAGGCCCAGCAATCCCTGCGCCAACAGCAGATGCGCGACCAACAGGCGCGCCAGCAACTGCAACGCGACCAGCAAAACCAGCAGGACCTGCGCGACCGGCGTCAACAGGAACAGCAAGCCCGCCAGCAGCGCGATCGCGATGACCGCGCCCGGCAGATGGCGCGGGACCGCCAGGAGCACGAACAGCAGGCACGGCAGCGCGATCAGGAGCAACGGGTACAGCAGTCCCGCCAGCACCAGCAGCGCGAGCAGCAGGCGCAGCAGGCGCGCCAACATCAGCAGCAGCAGTCGATGCAGAACCGCCAGCAACAGCAACGCGATCAACAGGCACAACAAGCCCGGCAGCAGCAGCAGCAGCAGCAGCAGCAGCAGCAGCGACAGCAGCGCGACGCCCAGCAATCCCGGCAGCAATCCGTGCGCGACCAGCCCAAGGGGAACGGGCGCGGGGGGCCGGACGGCGGTTGAACTGGACCCTCCGCGGCCACGCCGCTACAGTAGGCAGCTTGCCGCGCCTTTTTGCGGCCCCGATAGGAGACACCCATGAAGCGCCTTGCCCCCTGGATTCTGGTATGCGGCCTGATGGCCGGCACGTCGGCGCACGCTGCGTTGACCGTGGGCGCGCCGGCGCCGGACTTCAGCGTGCCGGCCTCGCTGGGCGGTAATGAGTACATATTCAAGCTGAACGAGGCGCTCAAGCAGGGGCCCGTCGTGCTGTACTTCTTTCCCGCGGCCTTTACGCAGGGTTGCACGATCGAAGCGCACAATTTTGCCGAGGCCACGGACGAATACAAGTCGCTGGGCGCGACCGTCATCGGGGTGTCGACCGACAACATCGACACGCTCAAGAAGTTCTCGGTCAGCGAATGCCGCAACAAGTTCGCCGTCGCGGCCGACAGCGACGGCAAGGTGATGAAGGCGTACGACGCCGTGCACGACCGCCGCCCGGAGTACGCGCAGCGCGTGTCGTATGTGATCTCGCCGGAAGGCAAGATCCTGTATGAATTCACGGACATGAGCCCCGAATCGCACGTCGCCAACACGATGCGGGCGCTGCGGGACTGGAAGGCAAAACAGTAAGAAGCGCCCATAAACAGAAACGGCCCCCTGAAGGGGCCGAGTTGAACGCTGAGACGCTTCGTCAGGACGTGATTGAACCGACTCGCCTCAATTGAACGGCCAGACCGCCGGATGCGTGCCAGGCGGGCTCGACGGACGGGTCCACCGGGCCGGCGTTTCCGAGAACCGCGCGGCATGACGCACGGCAACCAGTTCGCCAAAGCCCGACGGGACGGTTTCCATCAGACCGTCGAAGCCGGGTAGCGCACAGTCAAGGCCACCTTCCACCCGACCCAATCCCCGCAACCAGTGCGCCGTCTGCGCAAGCGACACGCGCACATGCCAACTGCCGCCTTCCGTCGCCTGGCGCGCCAGCGCCACCTGCGCGCCGAAGGCCATGAGGTAGCCCGATGCGTGATCCAGGATCTGCATAGGCAGCGGCTTGGGCGCCACCTGTCCCGCCGCCTGCGCTTCCGCATGGTTGAAGCCGGTGGCTGTCTGCACCAACGAGTCGAACCCGCGGCGGCTGGCCCAAGGTCCGGCGGTGCCATAGGCGGTCAGCGAGACGTAGACGATGCCGGGACGGATGCGCGCAGCATCCTGCGGTCCGAAGCCCAGCGCGGACATGCCGCCCGGACGGTAACCCTGCACGAAGATATGGGCGCTGCGCAGCAGGTTGCCTAGCGCAATGCGGCCATCCGCCGTATCCAGGTCGGCCAGCACCGAAAGCTTGCCGCGGCTGGTGTCGATGATGTTGTCGATGTTGGGCAGTTGTGGACTGTTGACCAGCATGACGTCAGCGCCATAGGCGGCCAGCGCGCGGCCGCACACGGGACCGGCGATGATGCGCGTCAGGTCCAGGACGCGGATGTCCTGAAGCGGCCGGGCGTCCCGCGCGTATTTGGGCAAGGGCCGCGGGTCGGCTTCGCCGATGCGTTCGATGGTCAGAAGCGGCTGCGCGGCGACGGCCTGCCCTTGCGGGTGACGATCCCACTCCTCGAAGGACCGCATGGCCGACACCACCATGCCGGCGTCGGCGGCAACCTGTTCAAAATCCAGCGCCTTCCAGCGGCTCAACGCGCGCTCCACGACCTCGCGCGTGGCGCCATCACCGGTTGGACAACCGAGCAACGCCAACGCGCCGTCACGGTGATGCGCGAAGTTTGCGTGAATCCGCACCCAGCCGCCGTCGCCGCACCGGTAGACCCCCGTAATGGGGTCCCAAGGATTGGGGGTGACGCCATTGATGGTGTAGTGGCTGCGGCACTCCTGCGCGGCATGCCGCATGTCGATGCCGACCTGCTGCCGGGCGCCGCCGCGCAGGTGCCAGATTTCCGCGGCGGCCAGCGCCGCTGCGGCCATGCTGGTCTGCGCCGCCGTACCCACGACGAACGAGGACGGGACCACAGGGTCGGCGCCCGTCAGCACCACATGCTCCAGCGACTCGTCCGGCAAATCGACCGAACGCCAGAGCTTTTGCAAGACATCCCGGGGCGTCTTGCCAGCGGAGGTGCGTCCCCTCAAAAAGGACGGGCGAAAGTCCATCAGGTTTCCCATAACGTTTGCCTGCTCTAGTCGTTTAATTGCATTACATGGCGGGGTCTCCCGGGCGTCAATACGCCCCACGCGCCAGCGTGTTTCATGGTTTGACGGCTCGATCCCGCTTTATCGACGCCCGAGCGTCCGCTCGGCTCTCCCCCTGCCCGCGCGCCGCCACGACAGGTTGCGCCGCAACACCGGTCACATCTCCTCGTAGTTTTTACATCGTCTTCCATGGCGCTGCGCCCCCGGACTGCCTGCCGGCTCGGGATAGAATCGCAGCCTTGCCGGCCGCCTGCCCGGCCCTGCCCTGGAGCTCCCTTGATGAATACGCTGCTCTGGCTGCGCACCGACCTACGCATGCACGACAACGCGGCGCTTGCCGCGGCGGCCGAAGCCGGCACCGTCACCGCCCTGTTCCTGGCCG
>DALZRX010000508.1:0-3265 GCA_032015805.1 Achromobacter sp. | reverse complement strand
GCCTGCGACAGGCCGGGACATCGCTCCCGGCCTGTCGCAGGCCTGTTTGCATGCGCGAATCGCGCTATCCCGCCGCCTCCAGCGCGGCCAGCGCCTGCTTGATGTAGCCCATGCCCTGGGCCGAATAAGTCAGCGTCATGGCCTGCTGATGGCCCGCGCCGTCCATCTTCAGCAGCGACTTGCGCAGGATCTCGACGATCTTTTCTTCATGGGCCGGATGGAAGGCCTCGTACTGGTATTGCAGAAACACCAGGCAAAGCGCGTTCTCCATCACCTGCACGTCCGGATCCTGCTTGATGCCCTGCTTCATCAGGATCGCCGCCACGCGGTCGCAGTCCGTTTGTGGATACCCCGATGCTTTCATGATGTCCTGCGCAATGCCCGCGTGATGCCGGGCCAGCGCCTTGCGCCAGGTCAGGTAGCCGATGCGGCCATCGGGATAGCTGGCGCGCGCGATTTCCCAGCGGCCGATGTGCTGGCACCGGGAAGCCAGAACCAGGGGCTCCGAGGCGTCCGGCGCCAGCTTCATGACCCACTCGTGCAGTTTCAATGCCAGGAAGAGTTCCTGCGGACAGGATTCGCCTTCCCACAAGAAAGAGTTGGGATCGGCGGCGTTGTATTCATCGAAGCGGCGCAGGGTCTGCTGCAGGCGGTCGTTCATGGGATGGCGTCTTCAGAGAGGCCGGCGCTGGGCGGCCGGTGCGAAGTTGACGGACGGAAGGAGCCCATCATACCCGTGGCCTGCGCGCCGTGCGCCGTCTATGCCGTATCGCGCAATCTGGTTGGCCGGCCGCATCATTGAAGCGGCCCTTGCGGTGTGCGACCGTAAAAGGCGTCGGACCGGTTGAGGAGCCGGATCCGATGCGGGCCGGCGCCAGCGCTCTCCCGCCATCGATGACAACGACTGGAGAGACGACAGATGCGACACGCGAGATTTCTGGCCGGGACGCTGGCCGCCACGCTGTGCATGGCCAGCGGCGCCCTGCAGGCCCAGGCCGAGCCCTACCCCGCCAAGCCGGTAACCATTCTGGTCGGATTTCCGCCGGGCACGGCAACCGACACGGTCGCGCGGATGCTGGGCGAGCGCCTGGCTCAACGCATGGGCCAGCAATTCATCGTCGAAAACAAGCCGGGCGCCGGCGGCTCTATCGCGGCGGGGCTGGGCGCCCGCGCCAAGCCCGACGGCTACACGCTGATGATCGGCGCGTCCGCGCCCCAGGCGATCAACCCGCACGTCTATCCCAACCTGAACTACGACGCGCGCAAGGACTTTGCGCCGATCGGGTTGATCACGTGGCTGCCGTACCTGTTCGTCGTCAGCGCCGACAACCCGGCGCGCAACCTCACCGATTTCCTGACCGCGGTCAAGGCCAAGCCCGGCCAGTACACCTACGGCACCACCGGTGTCGGCACGACGAGCCACCTGGTGACATCGGTCCTGCTGTCCAAGGCGGGCGCGTCGATGGTGCATGTGCCGTACAAGGGCAGCAGCCAGGCGCAGACGGACATCGTGGGCGGTCGCACCTATGCGACGTTCGACACGATGGTGTCCTCGCTGGCCATGGTGAAGGCGGGCCGCCTCAAGGCGCTGGCGGTCAGCACGCCGGAACGGGTGCCGACGCTGCCGGACGTGGCCACCGTCGCCGAACAGGGCTTTCCGGGCTTTGACATGGGAGCGTGGCTCGGGCTGATAGCGCCAGCCGGCATACCCCCGGCCGTTCAGGACAGGCTGGCCCGGGAATTGAACGCGGTCCTGGCCGATACCGCCGTGCGCGACAAGCTCGCGGACCAGGGGGCGCAGGTGCGAACGACCGAATCCCCGGCCCGTTTCGGCGCGATGATGAAATCCGAATATGAATCGTGGGGCAATGTCGTCCGCGAGTTCAACGTAAAAGGCACGGACTGACAAGGAGCGGCAACCATGACAATGCATTCGGAAATGAGCGCCCAGGAATGGGACACCCGCGTCCAGCTTGCCGCGTGCTACCGGCTGGTGGCGCACTTCGGCATGAGCGACCTGATCTACAACCACATCACCGCTCGCATTCCGGGCACCGACGATCACTTGCTGATCAATCCCTACGGCATGATGTATGACGAGATCACGGCATCCAGCCTGGTTAAGATCGACTTGGCCGGGAACATACTCGACCAGCCGTCCGACTACGGCATCAACGCAGCGGGGTACGTGATCCACAGCGCCGTGCATGGCGCACGGCACGATGTGGCGTGCGTCATCCACACCCACACACGCGCCGGCATGGCCGTGTCGGCGCTCAAATGCGGCCTCCTGCCCTTGACGCAGACCGCGATGCGGTTCGCCAAGATCCCGTACCACGACTACGAAAGCGTCGCCATCGATTTGGACGAACGCGAACGTCTGGTGGCGGACCTGGGCTCGTCCGATGCGATGATCCTGCGCAACCACGGGCTGCTGGCGGCGGGCCCGTCCATTGCACAGGCGTTCAATACGCTCTATTGGCTGGAAATGGCCTGCAAGGCGCAAGTCGACGCCCTGAGCGCCGGACGCGAACTCTGCCTGCCGCCGCCAGAAGTCATTGAGAAGACGTGGCTGCTTTATCAGCCCGGCACCCGACGCCCCTTCGGCGAGCTCGAATGGCCCGCCATGCTGCGCCTGATGGATCGCAAGGACCCCGGTTACAAGGACTGAAGATCGCCGCGCGGCAGAAGATCCGCGCCTGCCGCGTGGCTGACACCCGCCGGCAGGATGGCGCCCAGGCTCGTGCGCACCTCCAGCAGGTATGGCGCGTCTGAGGCCAGGCCGCGCGCGATGGCGTCGTGCAGTTGATCGGCCCGCGTCAGGTACTCGGCCTGGATGCCGAAGGCCCGCGCGATCATCGTGAAGTCGGGGCTGGCGAGATCGGTGCCGACATAGCGCCCCGGATACGTGCGCGCCTGGTGCAGCCGGATGGATCCATAGCAGTTGTTGTTGGAGACGATGAACAGGATGGGCAACCCCCGTTCGGCGGCCGCAGCCATCTCGTTACCGGTCATCATGAAGCCTCCGTCGCCCACCATGCAGACGACCCGGCGCGCCGGATCACGCAATTGGGCGGCGATGGCGGCGGGCGTTCCGTAGCCCATGGCGCCGGATTGCGAAGCCAGCAGGCTTTGCGGGTATTCGAACGGGAAATGGCGGTACACCGGCGCGGCGAAGGTGCCGGCGTCCAGGCATATCGCCACGTCGGCGGGCGCCTGCGCCGCCAGCGCCTTGACCACGGCCGCGAACGGAATCCGTTCGTCG
>DALZRX010000507.1:0-3267 GCA_032015805.1 Achromobacter sp. | reverse complement strand
GCCCGCAAGGTGAGATGCCGGGCATCACCGCCGACAGGTCGCCGGTGCCGAAGCGCACCAGCGGGTAGTCGGGATTCAGCGTGGTCACCACGACTTCGCCAACTTCGCCGACAGGCACGGGCTCGCCGGTGCCCGGCCGCACGATCTCGACGATGATGTCCTCGCCCACCACGAGCCCCTCGCGGGCGGGCGTCTCGAACGCGATCATGCCCAGGTCGGCGCTGCCGTAGGCCTGGTAACCGTCGATGCCGCGCGCCGCCAGCCAGTCGCGCAGCGACGGAGGAAAGGCTTCGCCGGAGACCAGCGCGCGCCGCAGCGAATCCAGCTTGACGCCCAGCTCATCGGACTTTTCCAGGATGATCTTCAGAAAGCTTGGTGTGCCCGTATAACCGCTGGGCGCCAGGTCCTGGATCGCGCGCACCTGCTGTTCGGTCTGCCCGGTGCCGCCGGGAAACACGGTGCACCCCACGGCATGGGCCGCCGTCTCCATCATCGATCCGGCCGGCGTGAAGTGGTAGGAAAAGCAGTTGTACGCCAGTTCGCCTGCGCGAAAACCCGCCGCGTACAGGGCGCGGGCGAAGCGCCAGTAGTCCGATCGCGCGCTTTCCGGTTCGTAGATCGGACCGGGCGAGGCAAACACCCGCATCGCTTCGCCCCAGCCGATCGCGGAAAAGCCGCCAAAGGCCTTTGCGGGACCGGCGGGTCGGGCCGCGTCATCGCGGCTGTGTTGCTGCCGCTCCAGCAGTTCATGCTTGCGCAGCACCGGCAGCCGCGCCAGGGCCTCGCGCGAGGTGACCGTGGCGGGGTCCACCCCGCGCAATTGCTCGGCAATGGCCGGTGCGCGCGCAATGGCCCGCGCAATCGCCCCAGGCAGGGCGGCCATCAGATCGCGCTCGCGTTGCTCGGGCGCGCGGGTTTCGAGGTCATCGAAAAACTCGGACATGGGATCGCACCTTCTCGTGTGCCGGTTTGCGGCGCCGTCGCCGGCGCCATGCGGCAAGCGCTGGCTTGCGCGCGTCGGGAATCAGGCCAGCCAGCGTTTGCGGCGGCGGTAGAACTTGTTGTCTCGGAAACTCTTGCGCTCGCCGCTGGAGATGCCCAGGTAGAACTCCTTGACGTCTTCGTTCTGCGCCAGGTCGGACGCGGCGCCGTCCATCATCACGCGCCCGTTCTCCAGGATGTAGCCGTAATCGGCGTAGCGCAGGGCGATGTTGGTGTTCTGCTCGGCCAGGAGGAAGCTCACGCGCTCGCGCTGATTCAGGTCGCGGACGATCTCGAAAATCTCTTCCACGATCTGCGGCGCCAGGCCCATCGACGGCTCGTCCAGCAGGATCATGTTCGGATTGGCCATCAGCGCCCGGCCGATCGCCGTCATCTGCTGCTCGCCGCCCGACGTGTAGCCGGACTGGCTGGTGCGCCGCTGCTTCAGGCGCGGGAAATACTGGTAGACGCGTTCCAGCGCGGCGGTCGTGTCGCCCCGGCTCATGCTGCGCGTATAAGCACCGGTCAGCAGGTTTTCCTCGATGGTGAGGTGGGCAAAGCAATGCCGGCCTTCCATCACCTGCACGACGCCGCGCTTGACGAGCTCGGCGGGCGTCAATCTCTCGATGCGCTGGCCGCGGTACTGGATGTGGCCCTTCGTGACGTCGCCGCGCTCGCCCTTGAGCAGGTTCGAGATCGCGCGCAGCGTGGTCGTCTTGCCCGCGCCGTTCGCGCCCAGCAGCGCCACGATCCTGCCTTCCGGCACCTGCAGGGACACACCCTTGAGCACCAGGATCACGTGGTTGTAGATCACCTCGATGCCGTTCACATCGAGCAGCACCCGGGGGGCGTCGGCGGCGGCAATATTGGCGTCGTTCATAGACATTCCTGCGGCGTGGCGGCAGCCGGCCGGAAGGCCGGCCGCCGGTTCATATCAACATGCGTTTCGCACCCGCGGCGCGGTGGCCGCGGGCGCTCCAGGGGCATCACTCACACTTGCGGGGCGTAATGTTCTTTTCCTTGGCGTACTTGGCCGCGGATTCCTTGACCATCGGGTCCAGGATCGCCTTGTCGGCCTGATACCAGTCGGAAGCGACTTTGAACTTGGATCCGTCCCACTGCACGATACGGGCCCAGTCGTCGCCCTTGTGGTTGGCGCACGAGGTCTTGACCGGACGCATGATCTGGCCAAAGCCCAGCTTGTCGAGCTTTTCCTGGGTCAGGTCCAGGTTCTCGAAGCCCCAGCGCACCTGCTCCGGCGTCAGCGCCTTGCCCTTGCCGTATTTCTCCTGCGCGGCGCGGATCGCCTCCACCTGCAGCATCGAAATCATCATGCCGCGCGTGTGGGCGATGGTGCCCAGCGTGGTCTTGCCGGTCTTGTCCGCGCCCTGGCCCTTGTCGTAGACGTACTTCTTCAGATCGTCGTAGACCTTGTCGGTGTCGGCGCCGCTGTTGTGGACGGTGATGGCGTTGTAGCCCTTGGCGACATCGCCCAGGTCCTTGACGTCGCCTTCAGAGCCGGCCCACCAGATCGCGTACATCTTGTCGCGCGGATAGCCGCTGGCCTGCGCTTCGCGGATGGCGGTGGGGGTCATGATGCCCGCGCTCCACAGAAGCACGTAGTTCGGACGTGCCTGGCGGATCTGCAGCCAGGTGGACTTCTGCTCCACGCCGGGGGCCGTGACGGGATACATCAGCAGTTCGAAGCCTTCCTTGGCCGCGCGCTTCTGCAGCAGCGGGATCGGCTCCTTGCCGTACGGCGAGTCGTGATAGACCAGGGCGATCTTCTTGCCCTTGAGCTTGTCCATGCCGCCTTCTTTCTTGGCGATGTCCTGGATCATCACGTCGGCGGCGGTCCAGTACGTGCCCAGCAGCGGGAAGTTCCATTCGAACACGCTGCCGTCCACCGACTGCGACAGGCCGTAGCCCATCGTTTCCACGGGCACCTTGTCGATGATCGCCTTGTCGCTGACCGCGAACGTGATGCCGGTGGACTGGGTGTCGAAGCCCGAGGCCCCCGTGCCCTTGCCCTTCAGGCGTTCGTAGCATTCCACGCCGCGGTCGGTGGCGTAGGCGGTCTCGCACTCTTCGTACGTGATCTTGACGCCGTTGACGCCGCCATCGCGCTCGTTGACGAGCTTCAGGTAGTCCAGCTTGCCGTCGGCCCAGGGAATGCCCAGCGGCGCAAACGATCCCGTGCGATACACCAGCAACGGAACGAACTGCTCTTCGGCCGCCATTGCCGGCGTGGCCACGGCGCCCACGGCGCCGGCTGCGGCCACCAAG
>DALZRX010000506.1:2017-3270 GCA_032015805.1 Achromobacter sp. | reverse complement strand
ACGAGCCGGGGGCGCCGCTGCTGCTGACGGGCGTGCTGCCGCGCAATATCGCGCTGGCTCGCCGTCTGAAGGCGCCGCAGCACGTGATCGTGGACGCCGGCCACAAGGACGGCGTGCGCATGCGCGACTTCGAGCATTTTGGCGACCCGGCCCGTGAAGACGCCTGCGCCCTGCTGATCGAATGCGGCTTTCACGGCGACCTGTCGTCGCGCGATGTGGCGCGCGACATGGTGGCGCGGATGCTGGTGGAGTCGGGCGTCGCCGATGCGCCGGACCTGCCCGAAGGCTGGCTGCTGCCCGACCCGGCTGAGCAACGTGTGCTGGAGGTGACGGACGCTGTGGTGGCGCCGTCCATGAACGTGCGTTTTGCAGGCCCGTGGTCTGGCCTGGAAACATTCGAGAAGGCGGGATCGCTCATCGGCTGGGCCGACGAGCAGCCGGTCGTCACGCCCTACGACAACTGCACGCTGATCATGCCGTCGCTGCGGCAGTTGAAGCCCGGCGTGACGGTGGTCAGGCTGGCCCGCGACTACGCGGGCTGAGGGGCTGCGCTTACTTCTGCGGCGTGTAGCGCAGCTCGTCGAGCTGGTAGCCCTGCGCCGTGGCGGCGGCCAACGCCTTGTCGAGTTCTTCCTTGGGCAGACTGGGTGAGCGCGACAGGATCCACAGGTATTTGCGGTCCGGCGTGCCCACGACCGACCAGCGGTATTCCGGATCCAGGCCGATCACCCAGTAATCGCCCTTGAACGGCTTGAAGAAGGTGACTTCAAGCTTGGCGTTGTTGCTGCCTTCGACCACCGTTGCCGTGCCCGAGGCCGAATCGATATCGCCGTCCTTGGTGCGGCAGCGGTTGTTCACGCCGATGGTGCCGTCCGGATGCGCGGTGTATTCGGCCGTGGTGTCTCCCACGCAGTTACGCTGGAAGAACATGGGGAAGTTGGCGATCTCGTACCACATCCCGACGTAGCGTTTCAGGTCCACGGATTCCACGGTCTGCATGGGCGGCGGCGCGGCGTGGGCGATACCCGCCACACTGGCCGCCAGGGCCAGCAGAAATTTTGCGGTGCGGCGCATGGATAAAACCTCCTGAGGTAACTGGTAAGGCTCGCGCCGGCCACCGGGCAGGCGGGCGGCGCGAACCAATCCCTAACGATACGCCTTATTTGCGCGGCGCCTTGAGCGCGGCGTGATAGCGGGCCACGTAGGTATCGAAGTCCTCGGTGTCCGTCTGCTCAAGGCGAAGCTGTTCGGCG
>DALZRX010000506.1:0-2007 GCA_032015805.1 Achromobacter sp. | reverse complement strand
CCTGCTGGTAGGCCGTGGCCACGTCGGACGGCAGCGGCTGCGCGCGCAGCGCGTCCGCGTGCTTGCGGCTGAGCGCCAGCGAGTAATCGTGGAACGACAGGCCGCTGTCCTTCAGTTCGGCCAGCAGGCGCGACGACGGCGTCGTGTCGGGCTGGTCCAGCTTGACTCGCTGCGCCGCAAGGGCGTCGGCGTAGGCGGTGCCCCCCATCGCGCTGTCGTACAGCGCGGCATACGGCGCGATCTGGTCGAGCAGTTCGTGGCCCCATTGCGCCAGGCCGATTGGCTGGCCTTCGCGGTCCAGCATGAGACCCGGCTTGCGGCCTTCCTTGACGACCACCGAGAAATTGTCGGCGCTGCGCTGACAGTAGCCGTTGGCGGGGAAGAATGGGCTGTCGGAGGTCGTGCAGAACAGCAGGAACGCGTCGACGAAACGGGCGGTGGCGGCGTCAATGCCCACCGGCGAGAACGGGTCGATGTCCAGGCAGCGGACTTCAACGTACTGCACGCCGCGCTCGG
This sequence comes from Achromobacter sp., assembly GCA_032015805.1. Lineage (GTDB taxonomy): Bacteria > Pseudomonadota > Gammaproteobacteria > Burkholderiales > Burkholderiaceae_B > Achromobacter. The sequence continues at coordinate 1,491 of DALZRX010000506.1, read as the reverse complement.
CCAGCGCGGTGATCGGGCGCTCGCAGCGGCCGGTGGCGCGCTTGGGCCGGATGCTCGAGTAGTACTCGTTTTCGATCTGCAGCACGTTGGTGTTGAGCTGGATCCATTCGCCGTTGCGATGCGTGCCGATCTTTTGGTAGTCGGGCCAGGGCTGCGTCACGGCGCCGTACAGGCGGCCGAGGAACGTGTCCAGGTCGTTGTAGCAGAGCTTGAGCTGAGACTGCGCCTTGTTCTGGTAGCCCAGGTCGCTCATGCGCAGGCTGGTGGCGTAAGGCAGGTAGAGCGTGTGCTCGCCCAGCTTGTCCAGCGCGTGGTCCTGCCCTTGCAGAAAGCCGCTGGCGAGCGCGGGCGCCGAGCCGAACAGGTACATCAGCAGCCACGAATAACGCGTGAAGTTGCGGATGAGGCTGATGTATCCGCGCGAGCGGCGGTCCTGGTCGGAGCCGGCCTGCGTGTCGAGCACGGACCACAGGGCCTCGGGCAGCGAGAAGTTGTAGTGCACGCCGGCGATGCACTGCATCGTCTTGCCGTAGCGTTCTGCGAGTCCGCGGCGGTAGACGTGCTTGAGCATGCCCGTGTTGGACGTGCCGTACCAGGCGATGGGAATTTCCGGCTCGGGCGGCAGCGTGGCGGGCATGGACTGGTTCCAGATCAGTTCATGGTCCAGCACGCCGTAGACGTGGCGGTGCGTATCGGCGAGCTCGGCCAGCAGCGCGTCCACGTCCCGGTGCGTGCCCGTGATGAGCTCGAGCAGCGATTCGGAATAATCGGTGGTGACGTGTTCGTTGGTCAGCGCCGAGCCCAGGCCGGCGGGGTGCGGCGTGCGGGCCAGGATGCCCTGTTCGTCCACGCGCAAGCCTTCTTTCTCGATGCCCCGCAGGGTCTGGGTCAGCAGCGAGCGGTTGGCCTCTAGGCGGGCGAGGCGGTTGGCGGCAGTATCGGTCACGGATTGTTCTCGTTGGGGGCTGTCGCCGGATTTTACGGGGTGCTGGCCTCCTGTGCTGAGGGAACCAGTACTGGGGACAGGGACAATGCCTGGGCGGTGCGCGCCAGCCATTCGTCCAGGTCAGCATAGACCGGATCGGCAATGGGGGCCGTTTCGTTGAAGATCTCGTGCCAGGCGGTGTCGTACCAGCGCAGGGTGAGGAGTTCCGCGGGCGCCCGCTGGGCAAACTGGCGGCTGCCTTCGGCCGCCACGATGGCGTCGTCGCCGGCCACCATCAGGAGCGTGCGGCAGGGCAGCAGACAGGCCTCGCGCAGCGCGTCCTGGCCGGTTTCGTCGACAAATCGCGCCAGCCGGCCGGTCATCCGGCGACGCACGAGGGGATCGGCCCGGTAGGCCTTCACGACGGCGCGGTCGTGGGAAATGCGGGCGGGCGCCAGCCCATGGGGCACGCGCAGGTCGGGGGCGTGCAGGGACATCCACGTCAGGGTGCGGCGCACCCACAGCGGCACGTTGACGGCAAAGGGCGGGGAGCTGAGCACCAGGCC
>DALZRX010000505.1:452-3271 GCA_032015805.1 Achromobacter sp. | reverse complement strand
TGGCCTACAACGGCCTGTGCAGCCTGCTGCCTCGCCAATACATCGCCACGGAACTCTTCGAGCGCGTGGAAGTGCTGCGCGGCGCAACGGCGTTCCTGACCGGCGCGACGCCCGGCGGCGGCGGTATCGGCGGCGTGATCAACCTGGTGCCCAAGCGCGCGCCGAATGAACCGCTGACGCGTGTGACCACCGGCGTGTCCAGCGGCGGCCAATTCCAGATATCCACCGACATCGCCCGCCGCTTCGGGCCGGACGACAGCACCGGCATCCGCTTGAACGCCGCGCAGCGCAGCGGCGACACGGCCATCGACGACGAACACAGCCGCACCAGCGTGGTCTCGCTGGGTCTGGACTGGCGTTCTGCCGACACGCGCCTGTCGGCCGACATCGGCTGGCAGGAAAACAAGCTCAAGCGCCCGCGTCCCAATGTGACGATGGGCGCGGGCGTCACGACCGTGCCGGATGCGCCGGATGCCAGCTCCAACTACGCACAGCCCTGGACGTACTCCAACGAGCGCGATGTCTTCGGCACCCTGCGCGCGGAACATGACTTCAGCGAAAACCTGACGGCGTATGGCGCGTTCGGCATGCGCCGCAGCGACGAAGCCAACTCGTTGGGCAACATCACGCTCACCAATGGCAGCACCGGCGCCGGCAACTTCTACCGCTTCGACAACACCCGAGAAGACAGCGTCAACACGGGCGAGATCGGCCTGCGCGGCAAGGCGCGCACCGGTCCGGTGGGCCACGAGTTCGTCGTGTCCGCGTCGTTCTTCGATCTGAAGAAGAAAAACGCGTACGTGATGGACTTCGGCAACACGTTCCCGACGAACATCTACGATCCGATTTCGTATTCCAAGCCCGCATTCAGCGCCACCGCGCTGCGTGGCAACGACCTGGACAACCCCGCGCTGCAAGGCCGTACCCGCCTGAGCAGCTACGCCATCGGCGACACAATGTCCTTCCTGGACGACAAGGTGCTGTTCACGGCGGGCATCCGCCATCAGCGCATGTCGCAGCGCGACTACGCGTACAACACCGGCAAGGAAAACGGCGCCTACGACGCCAGCCACAATTCGCCGGCCTTCGGACTCGTGTTCAAGGTGGCGCCGAGTGTATCGCTGTATGCCAACTACATCGAAGCGCTGGTTGCCGGGCCGACCGCACCCGCGACCGCCGGCGGTCGTCCGGTGCCGAACGTGGGCCAAAGCCTGCCGCCCTTCGTGTCCAAGCAGAAGGAAGTGGGCGTGAAGTACGAAGGGGAAAGCCTGGGCGGCGGCCTGGCGTTCTTCTCGACCGACAAGCCCCGCGCGGCCTACAACGCCAGCAACGAGCTGACCAATTCGGGCGAAGACCGCCATCAGGGCGTCGAGTTGACCGTGTTCGGCGAACCCGTTCGCAGCGTGCGCCTCCTGGGCGGCCTGACCTGGCTGGATGCCAAGCAGGTCAAGACCGGCACTGCTTCGCTGGATGGCAACCGCGTGATCGGCGTGCCGCGCTTCCAGGCCAACATGGGCGTGGAATGGGATATCCCGGGCGTGGAAGGCCTGGCCGTCGACGGCCGCGTGGTCTACACCGGCTCGACGTATGCCAACGATGCCAACACGCTCAAGGTTCCCGGCTGGACGCGCTTTGACGCCGGCCTGCGCTACATGATGGACGTCGACGGCCACGTCGTGACCCTGCGCGCCCGCGTGGACAACATCGCGAACCGCAACTACTGGTCGTCGGTGGGCGGCTATCCGGGCAACGGCTACCTCGTCCTGGGCGGCCCGCGCACGTTCTCGCTGTCGGCCAGCATGGACTTCTGATCGCGGCGGGCCCACGCCCGCGCATGAAAATAATCCCGGCCTGGCGCCGGGATTTTTTTTTGTTTTTTGTGCGGCGGCGGTGTGACATCGCGGCATTCAGCACACTGGCGCGTCACCAGAACCAGCCACCCCGGGACAGGCTCGATTCGCAGCTCTTGTACTGCGCCGTGAATTTCTCGGCGCGTGCCTGGACCTTTTGCGACACCGTCTTCAGCCACGCCTTGCGGTCGTAGCTGCGGTTGCGGTAGCCGGTCCAGCCTTCGTGGTAGTTCAGGTACTGCCCATAGGCGTCCCATTTCGAGATGCCATTGATGCGCTGCGTCTTGCTCATGTACCAGCCCATGAAGTCCAGCGCGTCGGCAAAGTTGTCGCGGCTGGAAGTCCAGCCGCCCGCTTCGCGCTTGTAATCGGCCCAGGTTTCGTCCTTGGCTTGCGCATAACCGTATGCCGAACTCACGCGGCCCCACGGGATGAATCCCAGGAAGTAGTAGCGCGGCGGCAGTGCGTCATGCTGGAAGGAGGACTCCTGGTACATCATGGCGATCGGCACCGGCACCGGGGCGCCCCATTTCTTCTGCACGTCCAGCGCCGCGTCGTGCCATTCCGGCTTTTCGCGGAAGATGGCGCAGATGTTGTCGGGATTCGAGGGCGGCGCGGTGGCGCAGCCGGCTAGCGTCAGCAAAAGCGTCGGCGGCAGTAGCCGGATCATTGGCAGGCTTCCTCCAGGAAAATCCGCCGGGGCTTCCCCGGCGATGGCGGCCGATGTCTCACCGGCGTGCCTGGATTGTATTGAAACGATTCGTTATACAGGGTGCACGCCCATTTGAAACGCCCGGACAGAGGCCAAAAAAAACGGCCCCGGGCGATTGCACCGGGGCCGTCGTCAAGCCGTGAGGCCTGGCGTGGGGATCAGGATCAGACCTCGATCACATCCGCCACGTCCTTGTAGTCGGGGATCTTGTCGAAGTTCAGGTACTGGTAGATCTGGTCGCCGCTCTTGTTGATGAC
>DALZRX010000505.1:0-442 GCA_032015805.1 Achromobacter sp. | reverse complement strand
CGCCTGGTTGCCCATGCACAGCGAGCAGCCCGGCATTTCGGTGCGGGCGCCGGCGGTGCCGAACACGCCGTAGTGGCCTTCTTCGGTCAACTGTGTGGCATCCATCTTGGTCGGGGGAGCTACCCACAGCTTGACCGGGATGTCGCGCTTGCCTTCGAGCAGCTTGGAGGCTGCGCGGAAGTGGCCGATGTTGGTCATGCAGCTACCGATGAACACTTCGTCGATCTTGGCGCCGGCGACTTCCGACAGCGTCTTCACGTCGTCCGGGTCGTTCGGGCAGGCAACGATGGGCTCATGCACGTCGGCCAGGTCGATCTCGATGATCGCGGCGTACTCGGCGTCGGCGTCCGGCTCCAGCAGCTTGGGATCGGCCAGCCAGGCTTCCATGGCCTTGATGCGGCGGCCCAGCGTGCGCTCGTCTTCGTAGCCGTTGGCGATCATC
>DALZRX010000504.1:0-3273 GCA_032015805.1 Achromobacter sp. | reverse complement strand
GGCGCCGTCCTTGCCGACGGGCGCCGGGTCCCGCTTTGCGCGCTGTTCGTCGCCAGCCGCGTGCACATGGCGAGCCCGCTCGCGGCGCAACTGGGCTGCGCGTTCGACGAGGGGCCGTTCGGTCCTTTCATTCGCGTGGATGAACAGAAGCAGACCACCGTGGCCGGCGTGTACGCCGCGGGAGACGCTTGCACGCCGATGTCCAACGCCACGCTGGCCAGCGCCTCGGGCGTCATGGCGGGGGTCTGCGCCCACCGTTCGCTCGTGATGGCATAGGCGCTGCGCAAGCAAGACCGCGGCGCAGGCATAATGGCGACGTTGGCGGCCCGCACTCCGCATGGAGCACGGGCCGCAAGTTCATCCGACCGTGCATCCAGGAGCAGCCATGCTGGATCCCATCCTCGCAGAACTTTCGACCACCCTGCCCGCCGCCAAGTCGGTCGAGCAGCTGACACGCCCGCTACTGGACATGCTGGGCGCCGTCACAGGGCTTGAATCCACTTACCTGACTTCAATCGACCTGAAGGCTGACCTGCAACACGTCCGCTACGCGCGCAACGTGGGAGAACTGCAGATACCGGAAGGCCTGTCCGTGCCCTGGAACGACACGCTTTGCAAGCGCGCGCTGGACGAAGGCCGCATGTGCACCAGCGACGTGGCCCAATGCTGGCCCGACTCGGACGCCGCCCGGCAGTTGGGCATACAGACCTACGTCAGCGCGCCGGTGCGCGCCGATGATGGGGCCTTGTACGGAACGCTGTGCGCCGCCAGCGCCAGGCGCCACGAGATCAGTCCGCAGGCCGAAGCCGTGCTGAAGCTTTTTTCCAGCGTGATCGCCAGCTTCATCGAGCGCGAGATGCTGGTCGAGCAATTGCATGCCGCCAACGTCAGGCTCATGTCGTATGCCCTGACCGACACGTTGACCGGCCTGCCCAACCGGCGCGCGCTCTACGAGGCGCTGGACCGGCTGCTGGCGCGGGGGGTGCGCGAACACAGCAGCGTGCTGGTGGGGGTCATCGACCTGGATGGATTCAAAAGCATCAATGACACGTACGGACACCAGGCTGGCGACGCCTTCCTGCAAGAGGTCTCGCGGCGGATCGCGGCGGCGCTGCGCGGTTCGGACATGCTGGGACGCATCGGCGGCGACGAATTCGTCCTGATCGGGCCCGGCCCCGCGCTGACGCGCAAACGTTCGGATACGGGCGGCGTGACGCAGCAAGCCGAGGCCGAAGAAGCCGCGCGCGCCATGGAAGAACGCATCCTGGCCGCGACAATGGGCCGTTATCGGCTGGCCGACAATACCGTGGCCTACGAAGGCGCCAGCGCCGGGGTGGTGGCGTTGGACCCCGCCGGCCTGGACGCGGAGGCAGCCGTCCGGCTGGCCGATGCGCGCATGTATGAGATCAAGCACGCGCGCAGGGCGGCGCGCACCATCCATTGACGCGCCAGCGCGCCTATTGCAACCGCGCCTTGAAGAACGCCGCCACACGGGCGTTCATATCGCGATGAAACGCCTGCCGGTCAAAGCCCGGCTCATCCTGGCAGATTGCCGGTTGCGATTCGGCCTGTGCGGCCGAGCACGGCGCCAGAAACGCGAAATGTCCCGCGCTCTCAGCCACCTGGTATTCCGGCGCGGCCCCCAGGCTTTGGCGCAGCGCCTCTACGCTAGCGGGGGTGACGCCTTCGCCGCCTTGCGCCGACGCCCAGAGTTGCATCGGTATCGACACGCCCTTCAGCGCGTCGCCGGGAAAGACGTTGAGCGGATCGGCAATGACCGCCGCCTTGATGCGCGCGTCCTGCGGATAGGGTTGCTGCGGCACCCTCCCGGCCGAGATGTCGCGGCACATGGGCAGCGATGCCTGTTCCTGGCAGATCGCCAGTCCCGCCCGCAGATCCGGCGCCGCGCCCGCCAGCACCAGGCCGGTGTAACCGCCCCGCGAAAAGCCGAAGAATCCGATCTTTTCCGGATCCAGGCTTGCCTTGTTCGGCCACACGCCCGTCATGTAGTCGACCAGCCGGCGCATTTCCCGCGGCCGGGTCGAAAAAATCGACAGATACCCCTGGCGCGACGTGTCCTGCGCGTTGTCCCCCACATGATTGATACTTGCCACCACGAAGCCGGCGTCGGCGAGCGCCGCCGCGGTGTCGTGATGGCTGAGGTAAGAACCCGCCGAACCGTGGGACATGACGATAAGCGGGTAGCGGCCGTCGGGCAGCTTGCAGCCCTGCACGCCCTGGATGACGACGCGGCCAACCTTGATCTCGCCCGCCGGCTCGGCGCAGGGTGTCCAGATCGCGCCCTGCAGGCCCGGCCCATTCTGATCCATCGGCAGGTTCAGGCGCTGAAAGCCGGCGGCATGCGCAAGACCGGCGGACAGCGCAAGGGCGGCGGCGGAAAGCAGGGAAAAGAAGCGTTTGGCAGCGAAGGTCATGCGAGATGAAGTGCAAGGGTTGCAAGCGGCGCGGGCCGCACGGACGCCAGGATTGTGACACGCTTCATCAACCGTCCCGCCGCCAAATTCGCGCAAAAAAACGCCACAGGCGGCCTGTGGCGTTCATGCGTGGGACGGAAATGAAAGCGCTTACCTCACCTTCCCTGCCTTCCACGCCGACAGCAGTTGCTCGTAGGGAATCGTCTCGCCCTTCGGCTTCTCGTTCGCCAGCTTCTTCCAGGGCGCGTGCTGATCCGACAGCCACTTGCTGGGGTCGCTCTTGGGATTGAGCTTGGGCGCGCACTGCGCCATGCCCGCCCGTTCAAGCCGCGCCATGACCTGGTCCATTTCATTCGCCAGGTTGTCCATGGCCGCCTGCGGGGTCTTTTCGCCGGTGACGGCGGTGGCCACGTTCTTCCACCAGAGCTGCGCCAGCTTCGGATAGTCCGGCACGTTGGTGCCGGTGGGCGTCCACGCCACGCGCGCCGGGCTGCGGTAGAACTCGATGAGGCCGCCGTAGTTGGCGGCGTTCTTGGTGAAGAATTCGCTATTGATGTCGCTGTCCCGGATGAACGTCAGACCCGTTATCGACTTCTTGAGCGACACAGACTTGGACGTGACGAACTGCGCATACAGCCAGGCGGCCGCCATCTTGTCGGGATTGGTGGACTTGAAGAAGGTCCACGATCCCACGTCCTGGTAGCCGTTCTGCATGCCTTCCTTCCAGTACGGGCCGTAAGGCGACGGCGCCATGCGCCACTTCGGCGTGCCATCGTCGTTCACGACCGGCAGGCCCTTCTTGGTCATGTCGGCGGTGAAGGCCGTGTACCAGAAGATC
>DALZRX010000503.1:0-3280 GCA_032015805.1 Achromobacter sp. | reverse complement strand
CGCCGGGCGCGAGCCGCCCACGGCCAGCACTTCGCGGCGGAACCGCGCGCCGGTTTCCGGATCCAGCGTGCCCAGCGCGTTGCCCGCCTGCTTGGCAGCGGCTTCCTCGAAGGCCTCGTAGGCGTCCGCCGACAGCACTTCGGCCCACTTGTAGCTGTAGTAGCCCGCGCCGTAGCCGCCCGCGAACAAGTGCGAGAACGCATGCGGCAGGCGATGCCAAGCCGGCGGGAACAGCACGGCGACTTCCTTGCGAACTTCCTGCAGGAGGGCCAGCACTTCGGAAATGGAGGCGCCCTTGCTGCGGTCATGCATCAGCATGTCGAACAGCGCAAACTCGATCTGGCGAACCGTCTGCATCCCGCTCTGGTAGTTGCGGGCGGCGACCAGACGGTCGTAGAGCGCGCGCGGCAGCGGTTCGCCCGTGTCCACGTGCGCCGACAGCTTTTGCACCACCGCCCATTCCCAGCAGAAGTTCTCCATGAATTGCGAGGGCAACTCGATGGCATCCCATTCCACGCTGGCGAACGCCGCGGCGCCGGGCTCGTCGACTTCGGACAGCAGCGCGTGCAGCGCATGGCCGGTTTCGTGGAAGAGGGTGATGACGTCGTCGTGCGTCAGCACGGCGGGACGGTCGCCATTGGGCCGCGAGAAATTGCAGGTCAGGTAGGCGATGGGCGTTTGCACGGTGCCGGCCACGACGCGGCGCGTGCGCTCGCTGTCGACCCAGGCGCCGTTCTGCTTGCCGGCGCGCGCATACAGGTCCAGGTACAGGTGGCCGATCAGCGCGCCTTCGGGGCTGTCTACCCGCACGCCGCGCACGTCGCCGTGCCACGAGGACACGGGCGTTTCCGTCAGGCGCACGCCAAACAGGGTCTGGATGACGTCGAACAGGCCCGCCAGCACGCGGGGTTCGGTGAAGTACTGCTTTACCTCGTCTTCCGAGTACGCATAGCGCGACTCACGCAGGCGCTCCGAGGCGTAGGCGACGTCCCAGGGTTGCAGGCCGTCCAGGCCCAGTTCGCCCGTGGCGTAGGCGGTGAGTTCGGCCAGGTCGCGCTGCGCATAGGGCTTGGCGCGGGCGGCCAGGTCGCGCAGGAACACGGTGACTTCCTTGGCGTCGCGGGCCATGCGCGTTTGCAGGCGCAGTGCGGCGAAGGTGCCCAGGCCCAAGAGGCCAGATTCTTCGGCGCGCAGCGCCAGCAATTCTTCGATGAGCGGCGAGTTATCGAACTTTGCATCGCCCTGTTCGGAGGCGACCGTGCCGTAGCCGCGGTACAGCGCCTCGCGCAGCGAACGGTCCTTTGCGTACTGCATGACGGGCAGGTAGCAGGGCATCTTCAGGGTGAGCTTCCAGCCGGCCTTGCTGTCTTCCTCGGCGGCGGCGCGCGCGGCCGCAACGACGTCCGACGGGATGCCAGCCAGGCGGCTTTCGTCTTCGACGATCAGCGACCACGCGTCGATGGAATCCAGCACGTTTTCAGAGAATTTCTGCGAGGCCTGGGCCTCGCGGTCGGAGATCTGGGCATAGCGTTCGCGGTCGGCGCCCTGCAGCTCCACGCCGCTCAAGCGGAAATCGCGCAGCGCCATGTCGACGATGCGGCGGCGCACCGGCGTCCAGGACGCGAAATCCGGCGCGGCGGCCAGCCGCTGGTATTGCTTGTACAGCCCTTCGTGCAGGCCAACCCACGTCGAGAATTCGGTGACCAGCGGCAGCGCGGCGTTATAGGCCTCGCGCAGCTCGGGCGTGTTGACCACGGCGTTCAGGTGGCCGGCCACCGACCAGGCGCGCCACAGGCGCTCGGAGGCGGTGTCCAGCGGTTCCACCACGGACTCCCAGGTGGGCGCCAGCGCGGGGTCGGCAGCGCGGTCGACGGCCTGGCGGGCGATGCCCAGCAATTCCTCGACGGCAGGCACGATATGGCCGGGTTTGACGGCCGCGTAATCGACCAGATCGGAAACGGGAGCGAGCAGGGGATTCTGGGACATGGTGTTACCGGCTTATGGGGTGGCGGGCGGCGCGGCAGGCGCGCCGAGGGCAATAAGGATCAGGTGAGGGCGATCGGCCCAAACGCAAGGTGCAGCGTGTGCACGGTCGGTGAGACGCCGCTCGGGTGGTGTCCGACACCCCCGAGACGGCCGTTCAAGCTGAAGTTCGTCTCACGCGGGCGTCAGGCACCGGGATGCGCCAGATGCCAGACACCGAACTGAACAATTGGGACGCAGCCGCAAGGTTGCGTCCCCGGCTTCAGGCGGCAGCGGCGCGTTCGGCCGCTTCGACCGTATTGACCAGCAGCATGGCGATGGTCATCGGACCCACGCCGCCCGGCACGGGCGTGATGGCCCCGGCCACTTCCTTGGCGGACGCAAAGTCCACGTCGCCGCACAGCTTGCCGTCTGCGCCGCGGTTGATGCCCACGTCGATGACGACGGCGCCCGGCTTGATCATCGAACCGTCGATCATCCCGGGCTTGCCGGTGGCGACCACCAGCACGTCGGCGCGGCGGGTCTGGGCCGCCAGGTCGCGCGTCTTGGAGTTGCAGATGGTGATGGTGGCGCCGGCCTGCAGCAGCAGCATGGCCATGGGCTTGCCCACGATGTTGCTCGCGCCGACGATCACGGCTTCGGCGCCGCGCAGCGTCACGCCTTCGGATTCCAGCATCTTCATCACGCCGTAGGGCGTGCAGGGACGGAACAGCGGCTGGCCGGTCATGAGCAGGCCCGCGTTGCTGATATGGAAGCCGTCCACGTCCTTCTCGGCCGCGATGGCCTCGATGACCTTGTGGGCGTCCATGTGCTTGGGCAGCGGAAGCTGCACCAGGATGCCGTGGATGGTCGGATCCTGGTTCAGGACATCGATGCGTGCCAGCAGTTCGGCCTCGGTCATCTCGGCCGGGTACTGCTCTTTCACGGAATGCAGTCCGGCCTTTTCGCAGGCCGCGACCTTGTTGCGCACATACACCTGCGACGCGGGATCCGCGCCGACAAGAACAACGGCCAGGCCGGGGCGGGTGCCCTTGGCGGCCAGGGCCGAAACACGCAGGGCGACTTCTTCGCGAATGCGCTGCGACAGGGCCGCGCCGTCAATAATCCTTGCGGTCATGCATGAGCCTCAGGTTTGGCCAAGGCCACTTTCATCAAATCTGCAACGGTGGTCACTTCAAGTTTTTCCATAATGTTGGCGCGGTGCGCCTCGACGGTCTTGATGCTGATGCCCAGGTCGTCGGCAATCTGCTTGTTCAAGCGGCCGGCGACGATGCGCTCCAGCACCTGCTGCTCGCGC
>DALZRX010000502.1:0-3289 GCA_032015805.1 Achromobacter sp. | reverse complement strand
GGCCCCGCTGGCCCTCGCTGGCGCTTCGGGATTGGTCGTCCTTTCGGCATTCGTAGATCCTGATCATTTATTGCAGACCGTCGGCGCCATGCGCCCCGGCATTTGAGGAAAACCATCATGAGCAAAGACTGGCCTCTGTGGGAAGTCTTCATCCGCAGCCAGCACGGGCTGGCACACAAGCACGTGGGCAGCTTGCATGCCCCGGATGCCGAAATGGCGATCAACCATGCCCGCGACGTCTACACGCGCCGCAACGAGGGTCTGAGCATCTGGGTCGTGCGCGCCTCCGATATCTCGGCCAGCAGCCCGGGCGACAAGGATCCGTTGTTCGAACCGGCCAACAGCAAGGTCTACCGGCATCCGACCTTCTTCCCGATGCCTGAAGAAATCAAGCACATGTAAGGCAGGCGGGGGAGACATGGACAAAGCACTCTTTGAATACCTGCTGCGCCTGGGCGACACATCGCTCATTTTGTCGCAGCGGCTGGGCGCCTGGACGGGCCACGGCCCCATCCTGGAAGAGGATCTGGCGCTGACCAATACCGCGTTGGACCTGCTGGGCCAGGCCCGCATGTGGCTGACGCTGGCCGGCGAGGTCGAGGGCGCGGGCCGCGACGAGGATGCGCTGGCTTATCTGCGTGACACGCACGAATTCCGCAACGCGCTGCTGGTCGAGCGCGACAACGGCAACTATGCCGACACCATGGCGCGGCAGTTCCTGTTCGACGTCTGGCATTACTTCCTGCTGCAGCGTTTGGAGGCGTCTGCCGACGAACGCGTCGCGGCCATCGCGGCCAAGTCGCTCAAGGAAGTGACCTACCACGTGCGCCGTTCCTCCGACATGGTGGTGCGCCTGGGCGACGGCACGGCCGAAAGCCATGCCAAGATGCAAGCCGCCATCGACGACGCCTGGCGTTTCACGGGCGAGCTCTTCGCCGATGACGCCGTCGACCAGGACCTCGCGGCGCGCGGCATCGGCTGTGACCTCGCCGCACTGCGCCAACCGTGGCTTGCACACGTACGCGAAGTACTGGAAGAAGCCACCTTGACGGTTCCCGACGAAGCCGCCGCGAACCACGCCGCGTACCGCGGCGGCCGCCAAGGCAGGCACACCGAGGCGCTGGGCTACGTGCTTGCCGAAATGCAGCATTTGCCCCGCGCCTATCCGGGGGCGACGTGGTGAACGCGGTCGCGCCCGTTTCCGCCGACCAGGTCTACGCCTGGCTGCAGGAGGTCCCGGATCCGGAGATCCCCGTGCTGTCCGTGGTGGACCTGGGCGTGGTGCGCGAGGTGTCGTGGGACGGCGACGCCTGCGTGGTCGTCATCACGCCGACCTATTCGGGCTGTCCGGCCATGCGCGAAATCACGCAGGACATCCGCCAGACGCTAGAACGCCATGGCGTGCCTGAAGTCCGCGTGGAAACGCGCCTGGCCCCCGCCTGGACGACCGATTGGATGAGCGAAAAAGGGCGCGAGGCGCTCAAGGGCTACGGCATCGCCGCGCCCGCCGAGCGCGCCATCGACATTTCGGGCATCAGCCGCCGCGCGACTGCGCCGGCCATCGCCTGCCCGCGCTGCGGCTCGCGCGACACGCGCCTGGTCAGCAACTTCGGGTCGACGTCGTGCAAGGCGCTGTATCGCTGCGTCTCCTGCCACGAACCCTTCGATTATTTCAAGACTCACTAAAGAGTGGTTTCGAGATGAGCCAGAACCAATTCCATGCATTGAAGGTCGCGTCCGTCGCGCGCAATACGCGCGATGCCGTGGTCGTGACCTTCGACCTGCCCGAGGCGCTGTCGGACGAGTTCGCCTTCCTGCCCGGCCAGTATCTGACGCTGCGCACCCAGCTCAATGGCGAAGAGCTGCGCCGTTCGTATTCCATCTGTTCGGCGCCACGCGACAAGCTTCTGCGCGTGGCGATCAAGAAGGTGGACGAGGGCGCGTTCTCCAGTTGGGCCAACCACGAGCTGCAGCCGGGCCAGACCCTCGAAGTCATGGCGCCGGCGGGTAACTTCACCGTGGACTTTTCGCCCGAAAATCAGCGGCACTACGTGGCGTTCGCCGTCGGCAGCGGCATCACCCCCGTGTTTTCGCTGGTCAAGACGGCGCTGTCGACCGAACCGCGCAGCAAGTTCACGCTGTTCTTCGGCAACCGCGCCTCGTCCGCGGTGCTGTTCCGCGAGGAAATCGAAGACCTGAAGAACCTCTACATGGACCGCTTTTCGCTGGTCTACGTCATGAGCCGCGAAACCCAGGACATCGAGCTTTTCAATGGCCGTCTGGACGGGGACAAGGTCGACCAGCTCATGTCGGCTTGGATGAGCCCCGAGGATATCGATTACGCTTTTGTGTGCGGTCCGCAGACCATGACGGAGAGCGTGGTCGAACGGTTGCAGGCGCGCGGCATCCCGAAGTCGAACATCAAGTTCGAACTCTTCGGCGCACCCAAGGGACCGCGCGCGCTGCGCACTGGCCAGGACGCTCCCCAGGCGCCTGGCAAGGGGCAGTGCGAGGTCACGGTGGTGCAGGACGGACATAGTCGCATGTTCGTCATCGACAAGAACAAGGACAGCGTGTTGGATTCGGCGCTCGCGCAGGGCATCGAATTGCCGTATTCGTGCAAGGGCGGGGTGTGTTCCACCTGCCGTTGCAAGGTGATCGAAGGCGAGGTGGACATGGACGCCAACTTCGCCCTTGAAGACTATGAAGTCGCGCGCGGGTTCATCCTGAGCTGCCAGAGTTTCCCGGTCAGCGACCGGCTGGTCATCGACTTCGACCAGGAAACCTGACCCGGCGCGCGCCAGGCAAGCATTCAAATCTTATTGGAGAGACGAGCGTGTCCCAGAAATTCTTCGAACGTCACCAGCCCGTGCTGGAACAATCCCTGGCTGCCGCCGCGCTGCGCGGCTACTGGAGCCCGTTTGCCGAGTCGCCCAGCCCGCGCAACTACGGCGAGACCGCCAACGATGAAGGCCGCGCCGCCTTCGAAGCGCTCAAGGGCAAGACCTTTCCGCTGAACCTGCACGATGCCGATGGCGTCGTGGGCGGCGAGAAATCGCCCTACGGTTTCGACCTGGGCATCACCTATCCGCGCGTGCCCACGGACAAGCTGATTGCCGCCTCCAAGCGCGCGCTCGACGACTGGCGCCGCGCCGGCCCCCGCGCATGGGTGGGCGTGTCGCTGGAAATCCTGGCCCGCCTGAACAAGCTCAGTTTCCAGATCGCCTACGCGGTCCAGCACACCACCGGCCAGGGCTTCATGATGGCCTTCCAGGCCGGCGGCCCGCAC
>DALZRX010000501.1:0-3293 GCA_032015805.1 Achromobacter sp. | reverse complement strand
GGGCCAGCAATGCCGCCTGGGCGCGCTGCTGGCCATCGAGGACATCAACAAGGCGGGCGGCATCAAGTCGCTGGGGGGCGCGCCGCTGCAGGCGGTGCTGGGCGATGCGCAGTCGCGCCCGGAGGCGGGTTCGGCCGAAGTCGAAAAGATGAACGAGGCGGGCGTGTCGGCCATCGTGGGCGCCTACGCCTCGGCGATCTGCCTGGCCACGACGCAGACCGCCGCCAAATACAACCTGCCGCACGTCGTGGATGTGGGCGTGGCCGACCAGATCGTCGAGCGCGGTCTGAAGAATACCTTCCGCTTCGGACCGGGCTATCGCGCCTGTAGCGAACGCGCCATCCTGGACCTGGCCGCGCTGAACGATGCCGCGGGCAAGCCGGCCAAGACCGTCATGATCGTCCACGAGGACTCGCTTTTCGGCACCGGCACCGCGGCGCTGCTGTCCAAGTCGCTGCCGCAGCACGGCTTCGAAGTCAAAGAGATCGTCAAACACCCGAATCCCACGCGCGACTTCAACAACATCGTGCTGCGCATGCGGTCGGTGAATCCCGATATCGTGATTCCGGCCAATTACTACAACGAATACGCCTTGCTGCTGCGCGCGATGAAGCAGCAGAAGGTTCAGCCAAAGGCCATCTACTCGGTGCTGGGGGGGGCTGCGTCCAGCTACAAGTTCCTGAAGGAATTCCCGGACATCGCCAACGGCATCATCGACTGCAACCACTGGTTCAACCCCAAGGACGCCCGCGTGGCGCCGCTGAAGGCCCGGGTCGAAGAGAAGGGCGCGTACTTCAGCTACGAGGTCTTCATGACCTACACCGCGATGCTGCTGCTGGCCGACGCGCTGGAGCGCGCCAAGTCCGCCGACCGCGCCGCCATCATCGACGCGCTGGCGGCCAGCACCTTCCAGGACAACCTGATGCCCTATGGACCGACCAAGTTCGTCAACGGCCAGAACACCGGCGCGCAGCCGCTGCTCACGCAGGTGATCGGGGGCGACATCAAGGTGATCTTCCCGGCCGAGTTCCGCCAGGCCGACGCCGTCTTTCCGCTGAAGGCCTGAAGCGACCCATGCTCGATCCCGCCATCCTCTTTTCCTCGGTGCTGAACGGCCTGACGACGGGCGCGGTCTACGCGCTCATCGCCCTGGGCCTGACCCTGATCTACGGGGTGCTGCACATCATCAACTTTGCCCACGGCGCGGCGCTCATGGTGGCGCTGTACGCGGTGTACCTGCTCAAGGACCGCTGGGGCATCGACCCGTACGCCGCCTTGCCGCTGGTCGTCATCGGCATGTTCGTGCTGGGCTACGTCTTGCAGCGCGTGGTCATCAACCGCGCCAGCCATGGCAAGGACGAGAACATCCTGCTGGTGACGCTGGGCCTGGCGATCGTGCTGGAGAACCTGGCGCTGGTCTGGTTCAAGTCCGACACCCGCAGCATCGACACGGCGTACACGCTGTCCACGATCGAGATCGGCCCGGCCATGATCGCGTTGCCCAAGGTCATCGCGTTCTGCGGGGCGCTGGCGGTTGCGGCGGTGTTGTTCTGGATCATCCGCAGCACCGACCTGGGCCGCGCCATCCGCGCGGTCGCCCGCGAAAAGCAGGGCGCCAAGCTCATGGGCATCGATGTTGAAAAGGTCTACGCGGTGTCGTTCGGCATCGGCATGGCCTGCCTGGGCGCGGCGGCGTGCTTCCTGCTGCCGGCCTATTACGTGAATCCGCAGGTCGGCAGCGGCTTCGTGCTGGTCGCCTTCACCATCGTGGTGCTGGGCGGCATGGGCAGTTTCGTGGGGGCGCTGGTGGGCGGATTGTTGATCGGCGTGGTGGAGTCCATCGGAGGCCTGTTCCTGGGCGACTCGCTGGGCCAGATGGGCATCTTCGCGATCTTCATCGCGGTGCTGCTGTTTCGCCCGCAGGGGCTGTTCGGGGCGAGGGGCTAAGGATGAAACGGGATCTTTGCGCAATCGCGCTGTTCGGGGTGGTGCTGGTGGCCGTGGCCGCGCTGGCCCAATCGGGCGTGCTGCTGACGTTCGTGATGATGTCGCTGTACGCGGCCTTGCTGTCGCAGGCCTGGAACATCCTGGGCGGATATGGCGGGCAACTGTCGTTCGGGCACGCGCTGTTCTTTGGGGTGGGCGCCTATGCACAGGCGCTGGGCCAACTCAACCTGGGCCTGAATCCTTGGCTGGTGCTGCCCATGGCGATCGCGCTGGGCGCGCTGGTCGGCGTGGCCGTCGGCGCGCTGACCTTCCGCTACGGGCTGAAGGGTTCGTACTTCGCCCTGGTCACCCTGGCGTTCGCTGAAGTCTTCCGCATCCTGGCGCTGTCCGCGTCGTTCACGGGGGGCGGCGTCGGCCTCATGGTGCCGCTGCAGGAGGGTGTCGCCAACATGCAGTTCGGCTCGCGCCGCGGCTACATCTACCTGCTGCTGTGCTTCGTGCTGCTGGCCCTCCTGGTGACCGCGTGGCTGCGCCATTCGCGCTTCGGCGCCTACCTGCAGGCCGTGCGCGACAACGAGGATGCGGCGCGCGCCATCGGGGTCAACCCGCTGCGCGTGAAGCTGGGCGGCATCGCCCTGTCCGCCGCCTTCATGAGCGTGGCCGGCGCCTTTTATGTGCAGGTCTTCCAATACATCGACCCGGGCATCGCATTCGGCTCGGCCGTGTCGGTGGAGGCGCTGGTCGGCGCCATCGTCGGCGGCATGGGCACGTTGTGGGGCCCGCTGCTGGGGGCGGTGACGTTGCATGCGCTGGCCGACCTGACCCGCAACCTGTTCGGCGAACTGCCGGGCATCAGCATGGTGATTTATGGCGTGGTGCTGATCCTGATCGTGATGTTCATGCCCCGCGGCATCACCGGCGGCGGCCAGTCGCTGGGCCGCCTGTTTGGAATGAAGGAGCGCGCCCGTGTCTGACATCCTGCTGCAAGCGCGCAATCTGTCCATCACCTTCGGCGGCCTGAAGGCAGTGCAGGACGTGAGCCTGGACGTGCCGCAAGGGTCGCTCACCGCCCTGGTGGGCCCCAACGGCGCGGGCAAGACCACGCTGTTCGGGCTGCTGTCGGGGTTTCTCAAGCCGGGGTCCGGTTCCGTCCGCTTCGCGGGCCAGGACATCACCGGGCAGGCGCCGCACGAATCCGCGCGGCTCGGCCTGACCCGCACCTTCCAGATCGTTCAGCCGTTTGGCGCGCAGACGGTGCGCCAGAACATTGCCGTGGGCGCGCACCTGCGCCTGGCGGACCGCGACGAGGCGCTTGCGGCCGCAGAGGCCGTGGCCGCGCGCGTCAA
>DALZRX010000500.1:0-3295 GCA_032015805.1 Achromobacter sp. | reverse complement strand
GGCCGGGCGCGCCGGCATCGCGCCATAGGCGACGCGGACGACCGGAGCCGCCGCGCCGCGTGGGGCGTAGGAGGGAACGTTCGCCACGCCTGCGCCTTGGCCTTACGGCTGCAGCACTTCGACGGTGCCGGCGTACGACAGGCGGCGCTTCTTGGCCTGCGGCACGGTGACCTTTGCGTCTTCCATCCCGGCTTCGATCCAGTACAGACCGGGCTGGGGCCACTTCACCGAAAACTTGCCGTCCTTGTCGGTCTTGAGCGCGATTTCACCGACCTTGTCGCGATAGCGGCTGCCGCCGGGCACGACATTCACGTCCAGGTCCACGGCAGGCTTGCCGTCCAGCAGCATCTGGAACGTGGCGGGTTCGTCGGTGAAGAGGTCGTTCGGGTGCGTCACGGGCGCAAGCTCCAGGCCGCGGCCCACCGGTTTGACAGCCGACGGCTTGCCCGCGGTCACGAAGGTCTCGACGCGGCCCAGGCTTTGCGAGATTTCCAATTCGTCCGCCTTGGCCGGCACGGCCTGCGCCAAGCCGTCTGCCTTGCCGAAGTAGCGCTTGTTCTTGCCGTCTTCCTTCCAGCGCGCGAACACACCGTCGTTGACGACCGCAACGCGGTAGGTGCCGGTCTGCTTGAGCTGCAGATCGAACGTGCTGCGCAGCTTGCCGCGATTGACGTTTTCGGCCTCGGCCGCATTGCCGTCCGGCGCGGTCACGGTCAGGCCGTCCAGGCGCAGCGGGGCGTGGTTGAAGTAGAACTTGTCGTTACCCACCGCGGCGTCCACGGTGATCCAGCTATCGGTGCCCGACAACACCGTCGAGGACGGCACGATCCAGACGTCATGCGCATGGGCGGCAAAGGGCAGGCACAGCGCCAGGGCGGCGGCCAGTTTGGCGGCGGATTTCATCGTTGCGTTCCTAAATTGGCTGGTCAAGGGGGCAGTTCAGGGTTTGAGGTCGAGCGCGATGGCGCCCAGTTCGTGTTCGCCGCGCGCGGCCAGTTGCTCGGCCTTCTGGGGCGGCCACTGGAAGGGGATGCGCACCAGCTCGCGGCCGCCGACTTCGCGGGCGGCCTCGACAACCACGGCGTACTGGCCAGGCTTGAGCTGAGACAGGGGCTTGCTGGCCGCGTCGAAGCTCAAGGCGTGCTTGCCAACCGGCTTGGTCGCGCCGCTGACGCCGTCCACCGGGAACTGCTGGTTGCGGCCGCTGCGGCGCCACCATTGGCGCATGTCCTTGAGCCACTCGGTGCCTTCGTTGTTCTTCTTGGCCACGTCATACCAGACCGCCAGATCGGCCGCGACGCTCTGGTCGGGGTTCTCGATCCAGATCGCGACGTACGGGCGGTGGTACTCGGCCACGTCCAGGCGCGGCACCTCGATGGACAGGCCCATGTCGGCCGCGTAGGCCGTTCGGGCGATCAGGCCGGCGAGCAGCGCCGGCAACAGCAACTTGCGCATGGAAATCTCCAGGGCGTATCGATGGAATCAGTGAATGAAAAGTAGCGCCAGCATGAGCGGGATCACGAGGCCCAGCCCCACCATGGGCCAGGTTGCGCTGCGGTTGCCGGCGTGCATCTTGAGCAGTAGCAGTCCGGTGAGTGAAAACACCAGACAGGCCACGGCGAAGATGTCCAGGAACCAGCTCCACGCAAGGCCTGTGTTGCGGCCCTTGTGCAGGTCGTTCAAATAGGAGATCCAGCCGCGGTCGGTGCGTTCGTATTCCACGTCGCCGCTGGCGCGGTCGATGGACAGCCAGGCATCGCCGCCCGCGCGGGGCAAGGACAGGTAGACCTCATCGGGAGACCATTCGGCGGGCTTGCCTGCCGTCGAGGCGTCCAGCGTCTCGTCCAGCCACGCGGCGACCGGGGCGGGCAGGGCAGCCTTTTTTGCCGTGGGCGCGGCCGCGAGCTGCGTCAGGATGGTGCCGGGAAGGCGCGCCTCGCGACTGGTCACCACGGCCTTCGATTCGATGTGCGACGCATTGTTGAGCGTCAGTCCCGTGACCGCGAACAACAGCATCCCCAGGAGGCAGAGCGCAGAGCTGATCCAATGCCACTGATGCAGGGTCTTGAGCCAGTAGGCGCGGCGGCGGGGTGCGGGTTGGGTGTCCATAAATATCGGGCGGGAAGCCGGCGGATTCTAGCATTTAATGAGAATTACTCTTAAAAAAGCAGGGCCGGTTCGCGCGTGGAAATTTCAATCGATTTCGTCTGTGAATGACCGGTCGGCAGGCCATATGCTGCGGGCGGCACGGTGCGCGGGCCGGCCGGCGGGGATAAGATAGGCCACCCTTTGCAAACACCGGAGGTCGTCATGCTGCAACAGCAAGTCGTGGATCAAATCGGTCGTCATTGGGGATGGGTGGCGCTTCGCGGCGTCGTCGCCATCCTGTTCGGGCTCATGGCGATGTTCATGCCGGCCATCACCTTGTCGGCGCTGGTGTTGGTGTGGGGCGCTTTTGCGCTGGTGGACGGGGCGCTGGCGCTGATCGCCGGGTTCCGCATCCGGGACAGCGGCAAACCGCTGTGGGCGCTGATCATCGTCGGCCTCTTGGGCGTGGCGGCGGGCATCGTGACCTTTCTGTGGCCCGGACTCACCGCGCTGATCCTGCTCTACATCATCGCCGTCTGGGCGATTGTGGCGGGCGTGTTTCAGATCATCGCCGCCATCCGCTTTCGCAAGGCCATCCGCAACGAATGGCTGCTGGGATTGTCCGGGCTGGTGTCGGTGGCGTTCGGCGTCATGCTGGTCATGCAGCCGGGCGCCGGGGCGCTGGCGCTGGTGTGGGTGATCGGCATCTACGCCGTTTTCTTCGGCATACTGCTGCTGTTCTTTTCCTTTCGCCTGAAACAACACGGCAGCGCCTGATCTCCATGTCCGCCTATCAAACGCTGGTTCCCCTGAATTTCCTGGCCGTGGGCCTGGGCGCCGTCATTGGCGCCTGGTCCCGTTGGCTGGTGGGTCTGTGGCTGAACGCCGGATCCTGGCCGTGGGGCACGCTGGCGGTGAATCTCGCGGGCGGGTATCTGGTGGGCGTGGTGCTTGCGCTGGTGGCCGGGCATCCGGAGTGGCCAGCGTGGGTGCGGCTGGGCGCCATCACCGGTTTCATGGGCGGACTGACGACGTTCTCGACCTTTTCGGCGGAAACCGTGGCCATGCTGGAACGCGGCGCCTACGTGAGCGCGCTGGGCTACGCGGGTTTCAGCCTGGCAGGGTCGCTGGCGCTGACGGCGGCGGGACTCGCCACGGTCGGCCTGCTGCGCTGATGGCTGGCGTTGCGGACGCGCGGCCCCTGATC
>DALZRX010000499.1:0-3303 GCA_032015805.1 Achromobacter sp. | reverse complement strand
GCGCCTCCCGCCTTCGCGGCCATGGTTCCCAAGGCCGCCAGGCAACAGACCGACGCGCCGATCACCCATCCGATCAGGTGCGGCCCTGGCGATACGGTCGCCACGGCCAGCGGCACGGCGGCGCCGCCGGCGAACGACGCCGCCGATGCCAACGCCGCCTGCACGGGCCGCGCGCGGTTATGGAGCGAAATCCCCAACTCGTCGCGCGCGTGCGCGTCCAATGCGTCATGGCTGGTGAGCTGGCGCGCCACCTGTTCCGCCAGTTCGCGCGTCAGGCCCCGGGCGACGTAGATGTCGACGAGTTCGGCAAGCTCTTCGCCGGAATTGCGCTTGAGCGAGCGTTGTTCCAGCCGCAGGTCAGCGGCTTCGGTGTCGGCCTGGGTGCGCACGGACACGTATTCGCCCGCCGCCATTGACAGTGCGCCGGCCACGAGGCCGGCCAGTCCGGAAGTCAGGATGGCGCCGTGCGAGGCCTGGGCGGCCGCAACGCCGGTAATGAGGCTGGCGGTGGAGACGATGCCGTCGTTCGCGCCCAGCACTGCGGCGCGCAGCCAGTTGCTGCGGAAAATTCGATGATGTTCTTTTGCTGGCATTGCCGGAAAACCCATGCGACGCGCGACTGGCGCCAGGCGCGCCGGGCGGATGGCCCGGCGCGCCTGACGCGCAAATTCATCGCGGCGTCACGCGCACCGCGGTGAGCAAGCCTATCACGCAGAGCGTGGCTTGTTCGCCGTCGTACGCATGCATCTCCACTTGGCAGACCGAAAGACGCTTGCCGGGCTTGACCACGCGACCGGTCGCGACAAAACGGTCGCCTTTGGCGGGCGACAGGAAGTTCATCTTGAACTCGGACGTCAGCACGTCCTCGCCCGGACCGAACAGCGTGAACGCCGCGTAGCCGCCAGCGCTGTCGGCGATGGTGGTGGAAATGCCCGCGTGCAGAAAGCCGTTCTGCTGGCAGAGATCCGCCCGGTAAGGCAGGACGATGTCCACCCTGCCCGGCTCGACCGTGTCCAACCGGGCGCCCAGCAGCGCCATGATGCTTTGCTGGCTGAAACTGGCCTGGACCCGCGCGGCCGGGTCCACGGATACGTCGGTGTGCGCCACGTCAGTCCTGCTCGCGCTTGACCAGGTTGACGATGCTGGAGAAATCCAGCTTGCCGGAACCGCCCGAGCTATGCAGCGAATACAGGTTGCGCGCCAGTTCTCCCAGGGGGATCGACGCGCGCGCCGACAGCGCGGCCTCGGCAGCCAGGCCCAGGTCCTTGAGCATCAGATCCACGCCAAAGCCGCCGGCATAACCCTTGGAGGCCGGCGCATGGTCCATGACGCCCGGCCAGGGGTTGTAGAGTTCGGTCGCCCAGTTGCGGCCGGAACTCTTGGCGATGATGTCGGACAGCACCTTGGGATCCAGCCCGTTGGCCACGCCCAGCGCCAGCGCCTCGGAAGTGCCGGCCATGAGGATGCCGAGCAGCATGTTGTTGCAAATCTTCGCCACCTGCCCCGCGCCTGCCGGACCCGCATGGAAGATGTTCTTGCCCATCTTTTCCAACACGGGACGCGCGCGCTCCAGCGAGGCGGCGGCGCCCCCGACGATGAAGGTCAGCGTGCCCGCTGCCGCGCCGCCCGTGCCGCCCGAAACCGGCGCATCGATCATGGCGATGCCGCGCCCCTCGGCCGCCTGGGCCACCTTGCGCGCCGAATCCGGCGCGATGGTGCTGCATTCGATGACCACCGCGCTGGACGCGATCTGGCCCAGCAGGTCCTGGTCCAGGTACAGGCCCTCGACGTGCTTGCTGGCCGGCAGCATGGAAATAACGACCTCCGCGCCTGCGACCGCTTCCGCGGCGGACGCCGCGGCAGAAGCGCCCGCGTCGGTCAGCAGCTTGATGGCCGCCGGAACCAGGTCAAAGACCTTCAGGCTGTGGCCGGCCTTGACCAGATTCAATGCCATGGGCGCGCCCATGTTGCCCAAACCGATAAACGCGATGCTGCTCATGATGTCTTGTCTCCTGTTGCTATTGCTGTAGGTATGGATTCATCGTGACCTGCGTGGCGGATCGGCCGACTGGCGGGCCGGCCGACGTATCAGCGCCCTTCCTGGCCCAGGTCGGCAAGCGGATGCGGCTCGCCCTCGGGCCAAGGTTCCTCAAAGAATTTCTGCACCCAGGCATCGGTGGCCACGTCGATGACGGCCGGGTTCCAACGCGGGTTCTTGTCCTTGTCGACCAGCAGCGCGCGGATGCCCTCGGCGAAATCGCCATGCGCGGTGCACGCCAGCGCAGCGGTGTACTCCACCCGGAATACGTCGTCCAGGGACCGCAGGCGGGTGCGCTGCTGCAGCGCGAACGCCAGCCGGACCGAGCCCGGCGAACCCGCCAGCATGGTCTTGGCCGCGCGCGAGAGCCACGGATCCTCATGGTCCTTCAGGAAGGACAGCTCTTCGTAGATGTCGTCCAGCCGGTTGCCGTTGCACAGGTTGTTCACGACAAACGAGTGCTGGCGCAGCGGCCCAGGCTCCAGCGGCGTGGACGGTTCCATCGCGGTCAGCGCGCGGCGCAGCAGGCCGTCGTTGATGGACCGCGGCGGAATGGCGTCCTCGGCGGCGCCGGAGGCTTGGCCCGCCCAGGGCTGCTGCTCCAGCGAGGACAGCAGCTTCGGCCAATCGGCGCTGTTCAGGCGGAAATCCGCCAGGCCGGCGAAGAAGGCATCGGACGTGTTCAACTGCGCGCCCGTCAGCGCCAGGAACACGCCGCTACGGCCCGGCATGCGGTTCAAGAGCCAGCTTCCGCCCACGTCCGGGAACAGCCCGATCGACACTTCCGGCATGGCCAGGCGCGAGGTCTCGCTGACGACACGGTGGCTGGCGCCCATCATGAGCCCGATGCCGCCGCCCATGACGATGCCGTGGCCCCAGCACAGGACGGGCTTGGGATAGGTGTGGATGCGATAGTCGAGCCGGTATTCGTGCTCGAAGAAGCGGCGCGCGTAGGTATTGCTCCAGCTTGGCTTGCCCGCGTTCTCGGTCATGCTGCGGTACAGGCCGTGCAGATCGCCGCCCGCGCAGAACGCCTTCTCGCCCGCGCCCTGCAGCACCACAAGGACAACACCGGGATCGCGCGCCCACACTTCAAGACGGTCCGCCAGCAGGTCGACCATCTCGAGGGACAGGCCGTTCAGGGTCTGCGGCGCATTCAGCGTCGCAATGCCGAAACGCATTCCATTGGCAGCGGATCTTTCTTCGAACAACACCGGTGCATTCATCTTATGTCGGCTCC
Source organism: Achromobacter sp. (assembly GCA_032015805.1). GTDB lineage: Bacteria > Pseudomonadota > Gammaproteobacteria > Burkholderiales > Burkholderiaceae_B > Achromobacter. The sequence continues at coordinate 25 of DALZRX010000499.1, read as the reverse complement.
TTTTTCCAACAATTGGCGGGCGATG
>DALZRX010000498.1:0-3308 GCA_032015805.1 Achromobacter sp. | reverse complement strand
CCCGCCATCGCCATGACGCGCGGCGACCTGCGCTGGCGCCTCACGGTGCCGGACGATGGCAGCCTGCCCGCCTGGCGCGAAGCGGGCTACGAAGCCGGCGAAGGGCTGCTGCCCACCCTGATCCAATGGGACGTCGAGAACACGCCCGCGGTCACCCTGCCCCGCCAGCCGCTACGCCTGCACCGGTTGACCGGCTGCCACCCCCGCGCCGCGCTGCTGCGCCAAGGCCTCGCCTGGATGGGTGCGGACAGCCTGATCGACATCGAGCAGGCCGACGGCCCGGTCCGCCTCAGCGCACACATCGAAACGCCGACGGGAATCAAGGTCCTGACCTGACACCTTCTGTCCCCGCTCCCCAAGACCGGAGCGGATAATGACCGCGCCGGCCGCTTCGCCTGGCGCGTCGCGCGCCGCCACGCGGGACAAAAAAAAGGCCGCGAATTCGCGGCCTTGTTCGAACCCGGAGCGCAGGCTCAGGCCTTTTTCCACCAGCGCCACGGCGCGCGCAACGGCCATTGGTACTTGCTGCACAACACGCGCGGGGCCAGATAGTGCCCGACCAGCACTGCGATGCCGGCGGCCGTCATCACGTCCGACAGGTAGTGATCCAGGTTCACCAGCCGGCTCATCGCGACCAGCGCCGCCAGCAGCAGGAAGACCCAGCGCCAGCGGGGCGCCAGGATGCCCAGCACGACCGCCACCGAAAATGCGGCGTACGTGTGGCTGGACGGGAAGGAATTGAATTGCTGGACACGCGAAAAGGTTTCGCCCAGGCCGTAGATGCCCTGTTCGAAATACAGTTCGGGCCGCGCCCGTGCCACCGTGCGCTTGAGCACCAGCACGATCAGCCCGCCCACGGCCATGGTGGACAGCATCAGCAGGCTGCCGCGCGCCATGGCGGCGTAGCTGATACGCAGCGGATTGCGCCAGCCGCGCGCCAGTCCCAGCAGCCCGACCACGTAGAACGCCAGCGCCATGCCGATGTAATGGCCGCTTTCGCCCAGTTCGCCCACCCACTCGAACGACTGGTCGACGCCTTCCGACACCGATTTCTGGATCCAGACCGCGAGCGGCAGGTCGATCCACAGCGCGCAGGCGGCCGCCGCCAGCGCCAGCGCGCCCGCGAGCAGCGCCCAGACGGAAGCGGGGTATGGATTGCGATATTCGTCGTGGACAGCGGAACCGGTCCCGCCAGCGAGGGAGGGAGCGGCTGCCGGAGGCGTAAGGCGATTGGAATTCATCGGTGCCGCTCGGGAGAAAAAGAAATTTTACCGGCGCCTCGCGGGCACGCGGACCGCTATCGTAACGGCCAACGCGCGCACCACCAAGAAACAAATCTTGGGCAAGGGTTAAAATTCGCCCTTTCCCTCTCTCCAGCCCCCGGGATCTACACCCGTCACGGCGACCACCATGCAAGAAACCTCTCTCAAGCGCGCGGGCAACGTCCCGGGCAATATTCCGGCCAATACCCCAGACGGCGGCCCCGCAGCCCTGATTTCGGCCACTGCCGGCGCCAGCTCCCCCCGCAAGCTGTACATCCGCACCTTTGGCTGCCAGATGAACGAGTACGACTCGGACAAGATGGCCGACGTGCTGCGCGAGGACCAGGGCGGGCTCGAACTGACCGACAACCCCGAAGAGGCGGACGTCATCCTGTTCAACACCTGTTCCGTGCGTGAAAAGGCGCAGGAGAAGGTGTTTTCGGATCTGGGCCGCGTGCAGCACCTGAAGAAGACCAATCCAAACCTCGTCATCGGCGTGGGCGGATGCGTGGCCAGCCAGGAAGGCGAGGCCATCGTCAAGCGCGCGCCCTATGTCGACGTGGTGTTCGGGCCCCAGACGCTGCACCGCCTGCCCGACCTGATCAAGCGCCGTCGCGACGAAGGCCGCTCGCAGGTCGACATCAGCTTCCCCGAGATCGAGAAGTTCGACAATATGCCGCCGCCGCGCGTGGAAGGCGCCACGGCGTTCGTCTCCATCATGGAAGGCTGTAGCAAGTACTGCAGCTTCTGCGTCGTGCCCTACACGCGCGGCGAAGAGGTCTCGCGCCCATTCGACGACGTGCTGATCGAAGTGGCCGACCTGGCGGACCAGGGCGTCAAGGAAGTGACGCTGCTGGGCCAGAACGTGAACGCCTACCGGGGCCGCATGACCGATTCCGACGAGATCGCGGACTTCGCGATGCTGCTGGAATACGTGCACGAGATTCCGGGCATCGAGCGCATCCGCTACACGACATCACATCCCAAGGAAATGACCCAGCGCATGGTGGATGCCTACGCGCGCCTGCCCAAGCTGGTCTCGTTCCTGCACCTGCCGGTGCAGGCCGGCAGCGACCGCGTGCTGGCCGGCATGAAGCGCGGCTACACCACGCTGGAATTCAAGTCGGTCGTGCGCCGCCTGCGCGCCGCCCGCCCGAACCTGACGCTGTCCTCCGACTTCATCGTGGGCTTTCCCGGCGAAACCGAGGAAGACTTTGAAAAGACGCTCAAGCTGATCGAGGACGTCGGTTTCGATACGTCATTCTCGTTCGTCTATTCCCGGCGTCCGGGCACGCCCGCCGCCGACCTGGCCGACGACACCCCGCAGGACATGAAACTTCGCCGCCTGCAGCGTCTGCAGGCGCTCATCAACGAGCAGGCCGCCACCATTGCCCGCAACATGGTGGGCACGCGCCAGCGCCTGCTGGTGGAAGGCCCCTCGCGCCGCGACCCGAACGAGCTCATGGGCCGCACCGAGAACAACCGCATCGTCAATTTCCCCGCGCCCGCGCGGCTCATCGGACAAATGGTCGACGTCGTCATCACCGAGGCGCACACGAATTCGCTGCGTGCCCGCGTGGCCGACGTGGACCGCACTTCGCAAGAGGCTGAATGACCACAAACCGCTCCCGCGCGCGTCGCAGCATGCCCGTCATCGTCAACCTGGACGGCGACAACACCCACCTGGCCAACCTGTGCGGCCCCCTGGATGAAAACCTGCGGCAACTGGCCGACGGCATGACCGTCAAGCTGTCGCGCCGCGGCAGCCGAGTCACCATCGAAGGCGAGCTCGCCGAACTGGCCGGCCGCATCCTGCGCCGATTCCACGAACAGGCCGTGCACCGCAGCCTGTCCATCGACGATATCCAGCTTGGATTGGTCGAGATCGGCGTGGGCCGGCAGGAAGAAAAGCTCAAGGAAGAGCAGGCCCAGGAACTGGATGCCCTGCCCGCCCTGGACGACGAAAGCGACGGCATCGCGCTGCGCACCCGGCGCAGCGACCTGCGTCCGCGCACGCCGCGCCAGCGCGACTACCTGAACAACATC
>DALZRX010000497.1:0-3312 GCA_032015805.1 Achromobacter sp. | reverse complement strand
GCCGTCAGCAGCAGCGCCGTGGCCGCGGCGCGCGTGATCAACAGGCGGGCGGAACGGGTCATCACAAGGACTCCAGGAAGCGGATCAGGTCCGCGCGTTCTTCAGGCGTCATGTCGACGACGCGGTCTCGCGCGGGCTTGGCCGCGCCGCCATGCCACAGCACGGCTTCCAGCAGCGTGCGGGCGCGTCCGTCGTGCAGCCAGGTCGCAGTGGGATTGACCGTCTTGGTCAGACCGATGCCCCACAGCGGCGGCGTGCGCCATTCGCGGCCGGTGGCCATGCCATCGCTCACGCCGTCGGCCAGGTCGTCGCCCATGTCGTGCACCAGCATGTCGGTGTAAGGCCAGATGAGCTGGAAGCGGTGTTCCGGCTGCTTGGCGTTGCGGCTGGTCACGTACTTGGGCACATGGCAAGCCACGCAATTGGCCTCGTAGAACAGCTTCTTGCCGGCCAGCACGCGCGCGTCGTCCGCGTCGCGGCGCTGGGGAACCGCCAGGTTGGTGGAGTAGGTGGTCACGAAGTCCATCAGCTTGCCCGGCACTTCCTCCGCGCCAAAGCGTGGCTGCGCGCCATGCGGCATGTCCAGGCATTGCGGCTGCGCCGGCGTGCAGTCGCCGAAATGGTTGGGAAACATCGGCGTCGACAGGCTCATGTCGTTGGAAAACGCGACGGCGCTCTGCTGCTCGACCGTCGGCTGCCCCGCCTTCAGGTTGAACCGGCCCAGGACGCGCGCGCCGGTGCGCGCATCGGTGACCCAGTTGGCCTTGCCGACGATGCCGTCACGCTTGTCGGCGCCGATGTTCGCCAGGATGTCGGCTTCATGAATCGATTCGAGCAACCCCAGGCCGATCATCGGCGGCGCCAGCCGCGGCGAGATCTGCGTATCGGCGCGCATGGGCCCGTAGCCCAGGTTCTCGATGCGATAGGTGGGCTTCATCAGCGTGGCGGTCTCGCCGCCGCGCAGCGCCACGGGCACGGGTTCGTACTCGATCTCCATGCGGCCTTCGGCGGGCAGGCCCGCAACCGCGAAGTTCTGCAGTTGCACGCCGTAGACCGGTTCGGGCAAGGCCGCGATCTCGTCGGCGCCCAACTTGGGATGCCCCCGATCGGCGCCTTCCGGCACGGCCAGGCGCAGCAACAGCGCGACGGCGTCCGTGCGTTCAAGCGGATCGAATCCCGGCACGGTGCCACGGCCGTCCTTGGTGTGGCAGGCCTGACAGGAGCGTGCGTTGAACAGCGGCCCCAGGCCGTCGGACGCCTGCGTGGACGCGGGCGCGGACACCCAGTCCTTGCGGAACAGGCCGTTGCCGACCTGGAATTCCTGGCGGCCTTCAAAGCTCATGTTGGCCGACGGCTGCGAAAAAATGTCGGCGTTGATGAGTTTGTTGGTCGTGGCGGCCCCGGCCTGCATGGTCTCGAACGTTTCGACCTTCGAGAAATCCTGGGTGGGCGCCGTGATGGCGGTGACGCGTTTCCGGTCTTCGGGCGTCAGATCGTCACGCCCGCCGGAAGTGGCGGGCGCGGCGGCGGCGCCGGTATGGACCGACGCCGCCAGTAAGGCGGCTAATGCGAGTTTCACTTGAATACGGCGTCGGGTTTGTCCAGGCTGTCGGAACCTTCGATGGCGACCTTGCCCAGCTCCAGCAGCGTAATCACGCGTTCCAGGCTGCGGGTCTGCGCAACCAGGCTGTCGATGGCCGCCTGCACCACCGCGTTGCCCTCCTTGTTGCCGTCCGCGATCATCTGGTCATAGGTCTCGACCGTTTCGGCGCGCGTCTTCATCGCCTGCATGGCGGCGACCGTGGCGTCCAGCTTGGCGCGCACTTCGGCGTCCAGCTTGGCATCCTTGGCCTTGACCAGTTCGGACAGGCTCGCGCCCGAGACGGTCTTGCCGTCGATGCGGGTGTACGAACCCAGGTAGACGTTGCGGATGCCGATCTGGTCGTAATAGTGCGAGTTGTGCGTGTTGTCCGAGAAGCAATCGTGCTCTTCCTCGGGATCGTGCAGCATCAGGCCAAGCTTCATGCGCTCGCCCGCCAGCTCGCCGTACGACAGGCTGCCAAGGCCAGTCAGCATGGCAATGAGGCCGGCCTTGGGGTCCTCTTCGACCGCCTTGCGCGCGGCGCCGTCCTTCTTCCAGTTGCCCACCATTTCTTCCAGATCAGTGACCAGCAAATCCGTTACGGCCTTCAAGAATTCGATGCGCCGTTCGCAGTTGCCGCCCGTGCATTGCTTCGGATCGAAATCCGTATGCGGGCGGTTGCCCGAATGACGCTCCTGCGGCGTGCCCTTGCGATCCGCGGGCGCGGCGTCGGTGCCGTTCAGGTCCTGGCCCCACAGCAGGAATTCGATCGCGTGATAGCCCGTGGCCACGTTGGCTTCGTTGCCGTCGGCCTCGTGCAGGACTTTGGACAGCAGTTCGGGCGTGATCTTGCTGACGTCGACCGTCTTGCCGCCCACCGAGATCTTGGAATTGGCGATGACGTTGACGGCGTAGAAGGCGTTTTGGTCGTTCTCGGTGCCGTACGACGCGTCGACATAGTCGATCAGGCCTTCATCCAGCGGCCATGCGTTCACGCGGCCCTCCCAGTCATCCACGATGGGATTGCCGAAACGGTAGGCCTCCGTCTGCTGGTAGGGCACGCGCGCCACGATCCACGCCTCGCGCGCGGCCTTCAGGGTCTCGGCGCTGGGCTTGGCGACCAGCGCATCGATGGCGTCGCGCAGCTTCTTGGCAGCCGTCAGCGAATCCTCGTAGCCGGCCAACGCCAGGTCGGAGTACGTGGCGACCACGGCCTTGGGTTCGGCGGCGGCCTGCGCCACTCCGCCGTACACCGCGGCGGCCAGCACCGCCCCCAAAAGCAACTTGCGCATCGTCTTTCTCCCGTAACTCGGACGACCCGCCCCCGCGGCGGCCCGTTCCGGCTTGAATTTTGTGGATGCGAGTGTAAACAATTTTCGTTTGATATTCAGGCGCCATTCAGATAGCTGACATATTTTTGAACGGAAAAAGTATGCTCCGGCAAGCCAATGACTGCCATGCCGGCCCCATTTTTCTCCCTGGAAACCGCTTTATGGAACTGCGCCAACTCCGTTACTTCGTCCGCGTCGCCGAGCTGGGCAGCATCGGCCGCGCGGCGCGCGACCTGGGCGTGGTCGCGTCGGCGCTCAGTCAGCAGATCAGCCGGCTTGAGAGCGAACTGGCCACGCGCTTGCTCACGCGCAGTCCCACCGGCGTGGTGACCACACCGGCTGGCGCGGCATTCCTGCGCCAGGCCCAATTGACGCTGCGTCACGCGGAAAGCGCGGTGG
>DALZRX010000496.1:0-3317 GCA_032015805.1 Achromobacter sp. | reverse complement strand
AAACCGTAATGCCGCTGCACCGCGCCGGGTCGCCGTCATCGGCGGCGGTCCGGCGCTGCAGGCGCGCGACGCGGCCATGGCGAACGGCTACCTGATGCATGGACTGGATTTCGACGACACGCATCCCGGCGCGATCGTGCACCCTTCGGTGGCGTGCCTGCCCGCGGCGCTGGCGCTGGGCGAGACCCGTGACATGCGCTGGGGCGAGCTGCTGACCGCCTACGCGATCGGCATGGAAGCGGCCATCCGGCTGGGCCGTTCCGTCAAGGGCGGCTTTCACCAGGGCGGCTATCACGCCACCGGCGTCGTATCGCACTTCAGTTCGGCGCTGGTGGCAGGCAAGCTGCTCGGACTTACGGAAGAACAGCTCGTGGCGGCGCAGGGCATCGCGGCAAGCACGGCCTCCGGCGTGCAGGTGTTCCTGGAGGACGGCGCGTGGACCAAGCGCCTGCACCCCGGTTGGGGCGCCTTCGCAGGCATCACCGCGGCGCAGATGGCGCAGGCCGGATTCTTCGGTCCGCGCCGGCCGTACGAAGGGCAGTTCGGCTTGTACGAGACGCATATGCAGGCGCGCGCCGACCAGGTGGACGCCGATTCGGTGATCAGTGCGCTGGGCCGCGAGTGGACGCTGCTTGAAACCTCCATCAAGCCCTATCCGGTGTGCCACTTCATCCACGGCTGCGCCGAAGCCGCGCTGCGCCTTCAGGCTCAAATCCAGGACGTCGGCCGCATCCGTTCAGTGGAGTGCGAACTCCCCGCGGCCACGCTGCCCATTGTGGCCGAACCGGCGCATATCAAGACCCGGCCGCGCAGCGATTATGACGCCAAGTTCAGCGTGCAGTTCGTCGTGGCCGCCTGCCTGGCGCTCGGCCGCTTCACGCTGCAGGAGCTTGCGCCCGCAAGGCTGGCAGACCCGGCCCTGCTGTCGCTGGCCGGGCGCACGACGTGCCGCGCACAGGAAGTCACGGCATTCCCGAAGTATTTTTCGGGCGCGGTCACCGTCACGCTGCATGACGGCACGCAGGTGTGTGAAGAGGTGCCCGTCAACCTGGGCAGCGGCGACCGCGCGCTGGGGCAGGCCGACATCGTCGAGAAGTTCAAGGCCAACGCCGGCCTGACGCTGCCGGACGTTCGCACCACGCTGATCCTGGATGCCTTTTTGTCCGCGGATGCGTCCACGCCGGTTCGGGACCTGACGAAGCTGCTGGGGTAAACGTGGCCCCCGCAGGCCATCGGCAGGATGGGCAGGGACGGCCGGCCGCAGTATGCTAGCCAGCCGTCCGCTACCGGCCGTCCGCTGCCGGCCGTCCGACACCGGCCGTCCGACACCGGCCCTGCGGCACCGGGCGGAAGGTAGCGTCGCGTTCCTGCGCCGACCCAACAAGAAGATGTCATGCCATGGACATGCGCCAATTGCGCTATTTTGTGACGGTGGCCGAGGAGCTCAGCTTCCGGCGCGCCGCCGAAAGACTGAACATCTCGCAGCCGCCACTCTCGCAGCACGTCAAGTCGCTGGAAGAGGAAATGGGCGTGCAGCTATTCCAGCGCACGCGCCGCGAAGTCCGGCTGACCCCGGCGGGGCAGGCCTTCCTGCGCGAGACGCGCATCCTGCTCGACCAGATGCGCACCGCCGTCAATGCCGCCGTGCGCGCCGGCAATGACGACACCGGTGTGCTGCGCGTGGGCGTAGCGACGTCCGCCCTGTTTCACCTCGTCTCCGTCATCCAGCGTCTGGTGGCCGCGGAGTTCCCGGGCGTCACGCTGTCGCTGGTGGACATGGTGTCGGCCGAGCAGGTGAGGGCGGTGTCGCTTGGCCTGCTGGATGTGGGCGTCGTCCACGCGCGGCCTGAGCGCACGGAGGTGCGGCGCCAGCTCATTCACCGCGAGCCGCTGGTGGCGGTGTTGCCCAGCCGGCATCCGTTGGCCCAGAAAGAGGGGTTTCAGCTTTCAATGCTGTCGGACGAACCCATGGTCGCGCTGCATCGGGATCACGGCCCGGCCATTTACGATGCCATCGTCGCCTGCTGCCACGAGGCCGGCTTCAGCCCCGACATCCGGCACATGGCCCGCAATCCGCTCACGATTTTCCAGATGGTGCGTCTGGGGCTGGGCGTGTCGATCGCCCCGGCATCCTATGCGACCACGGGCTTCGCGGGGGTGGTGTTCCGCGAACTGCCGCAGAGCGCGGGGCAGGTCTGCATGGAGCTGATCTGGAGCGACAAGCACGCGAGCGACCTGACTCGGCGCGTCGCGGGGCATCTGGCCAAACGCATGGCGCTGGATGCCTGAGGGCGGGACGCACAAGGCGCACAGCCTGGCCTGTGCGGTCAGCGTGCGCGGATCGGCGCTTCCAGCAGCGTGAGCAGCGCAGCGGCGTCAGGCATGTCATCCAGCGCTTCGACCTGGCTGACGATATCCCGGGCGCGCGCGTCCGAGATCACCTCCGTCGCGATCAGGTGGAATTTGGCGACCACCTCGTCGTGGGACAGCGGATTTTCCGGGCTGCCGCGCCGTTGCAGGATGTCGCGCCGCAGCATTGCCCCGTCGCGCGTATGGACTTCCACGCGGGCCGCGTGGCGAAACGCCGGTCCCATCGCATCGATCTCGGGATCGGCGTGGGCCTCCATCCGGCCGATGAGCGCAAGCAGGCGCGGATCGCCAAGCCGGTCCTCACGATACTGCGCAACGAACGCGTCGCCATCCACGGCGATGGCCGCCAGGCCGTAAAAGAGATTCATCTGGGCCGCCGTGACGCCCTGAGCGCGGTAGGGCCAGGCGCAATGGACGTGCGTCATGGTGCTGACGCCGACGCGGATCCGCGCGATATCGTCGGCCATCAGGCCGTCTTCGCGACAGATCGCGCGCAGCGCATCCTGGGCGGCGTGGATGCTGGTCACGGAGGCATAGGGTTTGTAGCCGACCTTTCCCGCCTCCCAATCGATGCCCAGACCATCGGTGAGCCGGCCGGCATCGGGCGCGCTGGAATAGGAGCCCAGATAGCCGCCATACCCGGCTTCCAGGACGTTGGTGATGCCGGTGAATCCCCGGCGGGCGAGCAGCGCTGCCATGACGCCGCCTTGCGCGGCGCGGCCGGCGTGCAGGCGCTTGACCATGGCGCCTCCCTGCGCGGCCATCAGCCCGGCGGCCTGAGAGCCCGCAATGCCGAATGCATGCAGGGTTTGGCCGGCGTCCAGCTCGAGCATGCGGGCGGCCGCTGCGGCGGCGACGAAACAGCCGGACGTGCCCTGCGGATGAAAGCCGCGAAAGAACAACTGCATCGTGGCGGCATTGCCGACACGCGTGCCGATCTCGTAGCC
>DALZRX010000495.1:0-3331 GCA_032015805.1 Achromobacter sp. | reverse complement strand
GGCAGCAGCGCGGCGCCCGCCATCGTGTCTTCGCCGCGGCGGCGGATGTGCTGGCCCGGCCGCGGCTCGCGCGAAATCTGAACCTGGTTGTCGGCTTCCGTGGTGTCTTCCTGCATGACCACCACGTCGGCCCCCGCCGGGATCACGCTGCCCGTGAACAGGCGGATGGCGTGGCCGGGCTTGAGCGGCTCGGGCACGTCGCCGGCATAGCAACGTTGCTGGATCGGCAGGCGCGCTTCCGGACTCCAGTCGGCCAGGCGCAGCGCGTAGCCGTCCATGGCGCTGTTGTCGGCCGGCGGAATGTCCACCGTGGCGTCCAGAGAGGTCGCCAGCACGCGGCCGCTGGCTTGCGCCAGGTCGACGTGTTCGGTGCGTTGGAGGGGGGCGGCGGCGTTCGCCAGCAGGGTCTGGGCTTGATCGAAATCCAGCATGGGTCAGGCTTCTTCTTCGCGTTTCTTGAATTGCGAGGCGAAATTGCAGGGGCCGTGGGTGCTATCGAGCTGCTCTCGCAGGATCTGCGCCCAGGCGGTCTCGCAGGCATTGTTGGAGCCCGGCAGGCAAAAGATGAGGGTTTGATTTGCCGAGCCGGCGAACGCGCGCGACTGGATCGTGGAGCTGCCGATCTCCGTGTAGGAAATCTGGCGGAAGAGTTCGCCAAAGCCGGGAATCTCGCGGTCCAGCAGCGGCATGATGGCTTGCGGCGTGTAGTCGCGATGCGAAAAGCCCGTGCCGCCGGTCGTCAGGATGACCTGCACTTCGGGGTCGGCGATCCAGTCGCTGATGACGCGGCGGATCTGGTAGATGTCGTCGCGCACGATGTCGCGCCGAACGCACTGGTGGCCCGCTTGCGCGAGGCTGTGCGCCAGCAGGTTGCCCGAGGTGTCGTCGCCCGCGCTGCGGGTGTCGCTGACCGTCAGTACGCCGCAGCCCAGCGGGACCGGCATTGCTTCGCTCATGGATTCTCCTTTTTGTCGGCGGTGTCTTCATCCCAGGAATCCGTTCGGTCCTGGTCGGATTGGCGCTGTTCCACCCAGAAGCTGTCGCCGCCCGCCAGCGTTTCGCGCTTCCAGAAGGGCGCGCGCGTCTTGAGCGCGTCGATGATGAATTCGCAGCCGCGGAAGGCGTCGCCGCGATGGGCGCTGGCCGCCGCCACAAAGACAATCTGCGCGTTGCGATGCAGCGCGCCCACCCGGTGCACGATGACGGTGCCAGCCAGGTTCCAGCGCGCGCGGGCCGTGGCGGCGATGTCTTCGAGCTCGCGCTCGCACATGCCGGGATAGTGTTCAAGGAAAAGCGTGTCGGTGGGCGTGTCGGGCGCGTAGTCGCGCACGTAGCCCACGAATGTCACGATGCCGCCGACCCCGGGGCCGGCGGACTCTCGCAGCGCGGCGGTGAGCGCCGCCCCGTCGAAGTCGGCTTCCTGGACGCGGATCATGGTGTCAGCCCCCGGTGACCGGTTCAAACACCGCGACTTCGTCGCCTGCGCGGATCGGTGCGGTGGGTTTGGCGTGGGTCTGGTTGATGGCCAGCTTCAGGCGGGCCGCCGGCTCCAACTGGGGATAGCGTTCGCCCAGCGCGGCCAGGAGCTGAGCCCCGGTGGATTCGCCCTGCAGGGGCCAGGCTTCCGTGCGCTTGCCGACCAGTTCGGCGACCCGCGCGAAGTACAGCAGATTAATCGTTGCGCCATTCACCGCTTTTACCTCCCGCCTTGTACTTGAGGCGAACTTGTTCGATCACGATGCCCTTGTCGGCAGCCTTGCACATGTCGTAGATGGTCAGCGCGGCGACGCTGCACGCCATCATCGCTTCCATTTCGACGCCCGTCTTGTAGCTGGTGCGGCATGTCGAAAGGATATCGATGCGATGCTCCGCGTCGTCCAGGGAAAACTCGACGCCGACGAACGACAGCGGCAGGCTGTGGCACAGCGGGATCATGTCGGCGCAGCGCTTGGCGGCCAGGATGGCGGCGACTCGCGCAGTGTTGAGCACCTCTCCCTTGCCTTGGCCCGGCTGGGTCAGGAGGCCATAGGCCACGGCGTTCATGCGGATGCTGGCGGCGGCGACCGCCACGCGCTCGGTATCCGTCTTGGCGATGACGTCGACCATGCGGACCTGGCCGGCTTCGTCCAGGTGACTCAAGGTGGGGGTGGTCGTGGACATGGAAATCGGGATCAAGAATTGTTAATGAATGAAAAGAGCGGGGCCGGGCTGGCCGGCTGGGTCCGCTGTTCCGCCTATGATAGACGAGCAGTAAAGGGGGCGCGATAATCGCGCCTGTAGTCAGTGGAAGGACGGAACGCCTTCAATATGTATCAGGAGACTTTCAATGCCCGTGCGGATGCCCAAGCTACGGTTCACCCGACGCGCCGGCAAGATTCTCCTGGGTATTGTGGCGTTCGTGTTGATACTGTTTGGCGTTGCCGCCTGGCAGGTGCCGAAGGTGCTGCATGGCGTCCTGACCGATGATGTCGCCAAGATGATCGGCCGCGATGTTTCCGTTGGCAAGATCACCTTCAATCCCTTTACGCTGACCGTCCGCGCGCAAGACCTGGCCGTGGCGCAGCCTGGCTCGCAGACACCGCTTCTGACTTTGGCCGAACTGGACGCCAGCGCGTCTTGGACATCGCTGTTCTGGTTCGCGCCGGTGGTCGATCGGCTGACGCTGCGGCAGCCTAACATCGCCCTCGTCCGCGAAGACGTCCTGCGCTTCAATTTCTCTGACATAGAGCAACGTGTGGCCGAATTGGCCGCTGCCAAGCCCGAGGAACCGCCCCAGCCGGACGAAGGGCTGCCGCGCTTCTCGCTCAACAACATGGTGATCGAGGACGGCGCCATCACGCTGGACGACAAGGTCACCGGCCGCAAGCAGGTGGTGGACGAATTCGCCATCGGCGTGCCGTTCATCTCGACCTTCGGGTACGCCACCGACATCGACGTGCAGCCGCGCCTGCACCTGCGCATCAACGGCAGTCCCTTCGACATGACCGGCGTGGCGCGTCCCTTTGACGTCGTGCCTTCGTCGACGCTGCGCGTGGCCTTCGATGGCCTGCAGCTCGAAAAGTGGGCCGACGTCTGGCCGATGCCGCTGCCGTTCAAGGTCGAGAGCGCGCTGCTCGACTCGAACCTGCAGGTCGTCTTCGAACAGCCCAAGGACGCGCCGCCCAAGATCCGCGTCGTCGGCGACCTGGGGCTTCGCCGCCTGGACCTGCGTGATCCGGCCGGCGCAAACCTGGCCGCCTGGAGCGCCTTGACGGTCAGCCGGCTGGAACTGGAGCCGATCGCGCGCCAGGTGTATATCGGTGAAATCGGTCTTTGGGCGCCGCAGATCCAT
>DALZRX010000494.1:0-3356 GCA_032015805.1 Achromobacter sp. | reverse complement strand
GCGCGCCGCGCAGGCGGGCTTGTCCGCCGACGCCGCGCGCGACAGTTATCGCCGCGGGCAAGGCATTGCAGCGGACCCTCAAACGCCCAAGGACGACTTCCTTGCACGACACCTTGCGGTGGAGCAGGCCGTCAGCGGTGCGCCGCTGGTAAAGGGCAACCGCGTGCGACTGCTCGCCGATGGTCCCAGCACCTACAAGGCGATGCTCCAATCGATCGCCCAGGCGCGCCGGTACGTTCACATGGAGACCTACATATTCGATGACGACGCCGAAGGCGCCCGCTTTGCCGACGCGTTGATTGCGGCGCGCAACCGCGGCGCCGAGGTGTCGTTGATGGTTGACGCGGTAGGCACGATCAAGACGCCGGACGATCTGTTCCAACGCATGCGCGATGCGGGTGTCCAGGTGGCGGTCTTCAACCCGGTCAACCCGGTCAACGCGCGCGCGGGCTGGTCTCCAAATGAGCGCAATCACCGCAAGGTGCTCGTCGTGGACGGCAAGGTCGGCTATTTGGGCGGCATCAATGTCAGCAGCGTGTATGAGTCGTCATCCCTCTCCGGTGGCAGCGGATCCGGATCGGGCTCCGGATCTGGTGGTGGCTCGGGCGACAAGGCGGGCAATCCCCCGGAGGACGCCAAATCGGCGCCTTGGCGGGACACTCATCTGCGCATCGAGGGGCCTGCGGTCGCGGAGCTTGAGAAGGTGTTGCAGGCAGGCTGGGCATCGCAGGCGAAGGAGCCGATCAAGGGCGGCGACTCGCACGTGGCGCCGCCGGTCGGAGACACCGCCGTACGCATCCTGGCCAACCAGCCGGACCGCAGCGACGGCTATACGGTCTACCTGACGCTCATGTCCGCCTTCGAAAGCGCGCAGAAGTCCATCCACATCACGATGGCGTACTTCGTGCCGGATCCCGCTTTCATCGAGGTGCTGCAGTCTGCGGCGCGGCGGGGCGTGGACGTGGTGCTGGTGCTGCCGGGATTCAGCGATTCGTCGCTGGTGTTCCACGCGGGACGCTCGCACTACACGGACCTGTTGCAGGCGGGCGTGAAGATCTACGAACGGCGCGACGCCTTGCTGCATGCAAAGACGGCGGTGGTCGATGGCGTCTGGTCCACCGTGGGTTCCAGCAACATGGACTGGCGCAGCTTCGCGTTGAACTACGAGATCAACGCGGTGGTGCTGGGTCCCGAGTTTGCGGCGGAAATGGACGCGCTGTTCCAGCGCGATGTGGCCGATGCCGTGCAGATCACGCCCGAAGCGTGGAAAGACCGTGGGCTGGACGACCGCTTCATGGAGTCGTTCTCGCGCATGTTCGAGCGCTGGCTGTAGCATTTGCGGGACCGGCGGGCCTTGACGCCCCGCTGGTCCCCGCAACCCGCATCGCCGCTCAGGAGTTGCCCGCCGCCGCTGCCTGGGCGGCGTGCTCCCGCGCGAGCGCCGTGGTGATGTCATGGGTGGGCTGGAACGATTGCGCCTGCGCCATCGCCCAACCTGCACGAAAGACCTGGTGCCGAAACTCGCCGCGCAGCAATTCGCCTGGCGCAAGTTCCGGAAACAGCGCGGACAGGAGACGGATTTCGCTGGGCGAGATGCGGCGCGCGATATGGTGCGGCCGCAGTTGGCCGGGGTGGGTCAGTCCCGCCGCGGCCAGCAGCTCGGCCAGCGCGTGCAGCGTGTTCTTGTGGAAGTTGGCCACGCGCTGCGCCTTGTCCGGCACCACCAGCGCGCGTTGCCGGAGCGGGTCCTGCGTGGTGACGCCTGTGGGACACTTGCCCGTGTGGCAAGTCTGCGCCTGGATGCATCCGATGGCGAACATGAAGCCCCGCGCGGCGTTGCACCAATCCGCACCCATCGCCATCACACGGGCCATGTCGAACGCGGTGATGATCTTGCCCGACGCGCCCAGCTTGATGCGGTCTCGCAGATTCACGCCGATCAGCGTGTTGTGCACCAGCCGTAGCGCTTCGCGCAGCGGCGTGCCGACGTGATCCACAAATTCCACGGGCGCCGCGCCGGTGCCGCCTTCGGCGCCGTCCACCACGATGAAGTCGGGCGTGATGCCGGTTTCCAGCATGGCCTTGACGATGGCGAACCATTCCCACGGATGCCCCACGCAGAACTTGAAGCCGACGGGCTTGCCGCCCGAGAGCTCGCGTAGGCGCGCCACGAATCTCATGAGGCCGATGGGGCTGTCGAAGGCCGAATGGCTGGCAGGGGAATTGCAGTCCTGCCAGGGCGCCACGCCGCGCGCTTCGGCGATTTCCACTGTCACCTTGCCTGCGGGCAGAATGCCCCCGTGCCCTGGCTTGGCGCCTTGCGAGAGCTTGATCTCGATCATCTTGACCTGCGGCGTACAGGCGTTGCGCACGAACGCTTCTTCCGAAAAGGCCCCGTGCTCGTCGCGGCAGCCGAAGTAGCCCGAGCCGATGTTCCAGACCAGGCTGCCGCCCGGCTGGCGATGGTAGCGGCTGATGCCGCCTTCGCCCGTATCGTGCGCGAAGTCGCCTTGCCGCGCGCCTTCGTTCAAGGCCAGCACCGCGTTCGCCGACAGCGCGCCAAAGCTCATCGCCGACACGTTGAACACCGACATGGAGTAGGGCTGCTTGCACTCGGGCCCCCCCACGGTCACACGAAAGTCGATGTCGTTGATATGCGAAGGCGACATGGAATGGTTGATCCACTCATAGCGGTCGCCGTAGACGTCTTCCTGCGTGCCGAAGGGGCGCTTGTCGATTTCGAGCTTGGCGCGCTGGTAGACGATGGAACGCTGCGCGCGCGAGAAGGGTGAGGCCTGTGTGTCGTCCTCCAGGAAATACTGGCGGATCTCGGGGCGGATGAATTCGAACAGGAACCGCAGGTTGCCGATCACCGGATAGTTGCGGCGGATGGCGTGACGCGGCTGGATAAGGTCGTAGATGCCCAGCGCGCCCAGTAGCGCCAGCGGCGCTGCGGCAGCCAGCCACCACCAGGAGGCGATGGCCGCCAGGACCGCGGTGATGGCCGCGCCGGCCAGGGTCAGCAGAAAGGCCGCGTAGCGGCCGGCTATCCAGTTCATGTCCATCTCCGTGTTTCGGAATGGAGCAACCATACACCAGGGCAGCCGACTGACGGGTGAATGAGGCGTCACGCGCGCGCGCCATGGCGCGGGCCTCGAGAAGGCGGGTGGCGGCCCGAGAACCGCATGTTTCCTGGTTCTGCGGCCAGGCAAAAAAATGGCCCCCTGCATCAGGAGGCCATTGCTGGAACACAGTTTCTCAGCAACTGGACGCTGGCGGCGTCTTCTCGACGGTCAGGCCGAACAGCGGGCGAAGGCGCACGCCCAGCGCGCTGCCGGCGAACGCGGCCGGCAGCC
>DALZRX010000493.1:0-3380 GCA_032015805.1 Achromobacter sp. | reverse complement strand
ATTGATCGTGCGGCCATGCAGATCGTTGTCGCTGAACCAGCGCCATGAGAACGCCGGCACGTTGGTGCGGCCGATGACGATCGCGCCCGCGTTGATCCAGTTGTCGACGGCGGGATTGTTCTCCTGCGCGATGAGCTCGCGATACGCCGTCACGCCGTTGGTCGTGGCGGTGCCCGCAAGGTCCGCGTTGGCCTTGATCGTCACCGGCACGCCGTGCAGCACGCCCAAAGGTTGCTTGCCGCGCACCGCCGCATCGGCCGCGTCCGCCGCGCGCAGCGCCTGCCCGGCGTAGATCTCCGTCAACGGATTGAAGACCGGATTGAGCGCCTGCGCCCGGTCCAGGCAGCTTTGCACGGCTTGCCGGCTGGATACGTCGCCGCTGCGGATGGCGCGGGCCAGGTCAAGCGCATTCCAGCGCCACAGTGCGTTCGTCATGATGTCTTCCTATTCTGCAAAACCCGTTCAGTCTGCCGACGCGCCGGATTGCTTCACCATCGCGGCCCAGCGCGGAATCTCGGCGGCGATGAGGCTGGCGAACTGCTCGGGCGTGGACGGCGTGGCGTCGACGGACAAGGTTTCGTTCTGTTTTTGCACGGCGGGGTCCTGCAACGCCTTGGCGACGGCCGCGTTCAGCTTGTCGATGACGGGCTTTGGCACACCGGCCGGCGTCACGATGCCGCCCCACGACACCACGTCAAAGCCCTTGAGGCCCGATTCGTCCAGCGTCGGCACCTCCGGCAGCACGGGCACGCGCTTCAAGCTTGTGGCGCCCAACACCTTGACCTGCCCCGAGCGGATGAAGGGAAGCACGCCCGCGACGTTGTCGATCATCACGTCCAACTGCCCGCCGGCAAGATCCACGACGGCTTGCTGGCCGCTCTTGTAGGGCACATGCAGCATGGTCGTGCCGGTCTCGCTCTTGAGCATTTCCCCCGCCAGATGCGCGCTGGAACCCACCCCTAGCGATCCGACGCTGACCTTGCCAGGATGCTTTTTGGCATACGCGGCCAGCTCCTGCACGTTGCTGGCCGGCAGGCCGTTGCGCGCGATCACCACCAGCGCATTGCTGATGGCCAGGCTGACGGGCGCGAGGCTGCGCTGCGGGTCATAGGGCAGCTTGGCGTACATGCTCTTGTTGATGGCCAGCGTGACGATGTTGCCGAAGCCGATGGTGTAGCCATCCGGCGGGGCCGACGCCAGGGCCTGCGTGCCGACGATGCCCCCGGCGCCGCCGCGGTTCTCCACGATGACGGGCTGCCCCAGTTCGCGGCCCAGCGCGTCGGCGATTGGACGCAGCACGACGTCGGGACCGGATCCCGCGGCGTACGGCACGATGAGCTTGATGGGTCGTTCCGGCCAGTCGGCGCGGGCCGCGCCAGCGCTGGTTGCGGCCAGCAGGACCAGAAACAAGGAAACGGCACGGCGGGCAAAGATCGGCATGGCATTCTCCTGGAGCACTTTTTTGGGCCAGGCCTCTCGGTCTTGCCGGGCCTGTTCGACGACTAGCTTAGGGATGGCCCGCGCTGCATGTAAGGCTATATTTTTGTTAAGGTGACCACTCCAGGTTGTCAGGGTGAAAACCGTCGTGAAAGACCATCAACTGCGGGCGTGGCTGAAAGTGGCCGAACTGCGCAGCATCCGCGCCGCCGCGCGCAGCCTGCACCTGAGCCAGGCCGCGGTGACCAAGGCGGTCAAGGAACTCGAGGCCGAACTGGACGCCCCGCTGCTGACGCGCAGTCCCCAGGGCATCGCCGTCACGGAATGTGGCGAACACCTCACCGTGCGCGCCCGGCTGGCTCAGGCGCAGCTCACGCTGGCGCGCCAGGACATCCGCCAGTTGCTCAGCGGCGCGCAGGCGCGCGTCGCGGTCGGCGTGACGCCCATGGTGATGTTGAGCGTCCTGCCCGGCGTCCTGGCTGAATTCCGGGACAGCATGCCGGCCGCCAGGCTGAAGGTTTCGGAAGGGCTGCTGGCTTCCGTGCAGCCGGCCTTGCGCAACGGCACGCTGGATTTCGCGCTGGCCTCGCGCATGCGGGACGGCGGCGGCGGGCACGAGTTCGAGTTCGAGGAACTGCGGCCGCTCGAATTCATGATCGCCTGCCGCAAGGGACACCCGCTTGCGCGGGCCCGGCATTGGGACGACATCCACCGCTGCGAATGGCTACTCAACGTATCGGGCGGCAGCCACACCGAAGCCTTCCTGCAGGGTCTGCGCGCCCACGGACTGCCGGAACCCGCGCGCGTCATCGACTGCGACACGTTCGGCGTCATGTGGAACCTCATGACCCGCAGCGACGCCCTCATCATCTGCCCCGCCGGCATGCTCAACGTGAAACCTTATGGCGATGAAGCCCGCCGCATCCGCGCGCAGGTGCCCATGCCGGTGGCCAGCATCGGGATCATGACGCTTCAAGGCACGCCGCTCTCGCTGGCAGCCGCCACGCTGGCGGACATGTTCCGGCGCCACGTGCAGCGCGCCTCGCTGGACGGATAGCGGCGCAACCGCGAATTTCCAGGGCCGGATTGCCGCCCGATTTTTTGTATGCAAAAATATACAAAAAACGCGTTGAGACATCCGTGCCCATTCCCAAAAGCAATTCGCAGGCCTTTGCCGCCTACAACGAGATCAAGCGCCGCATCCTGGCCGGCATGTTCACGCCCAGCCATCGCCTGCGCGAAATCGAAGTCGCCGGCCAGCTCGACATGGGCCGCACCCCCGTGCGCGAGGCGCTCAAGCGCATCCAGGACGAAGGATTGATCACGCACGAACCGGGCCGTGGCCTGGTCGTCACGACGATGGACCAGCAGGAGGTCGGCGAGCTCTACTCCATGCGCGAAGTGCTGGAGGGCGCCGCCGCCGCATTCGCCGCACGCCATGCGACCGACGCCGAGATCGCCAACATGCAGGCCATCCTGGACGAAGGCGACAACGGCGACCCCGTTGCGCAGAACCTGCGTTTTCACCAGGCCATCTATAGCGCCGCGCACAACCGCTACCTGATCCGCTCGCTGCACTCGCTGACGGAGACCACCTACCTGCTGGGCCGCAGCACGCTGAGCTCGTCCGAGCGCGCCGGCCGCTCCAACAATGAACACCAGGCCATCGTCGACGCCATCCGCGCCCGCGATGTGCAAGGCGCACAAGACGCCGCCCAACACCACATTCACCAGGCCCTGCTGGAACGCCTAAAGATGCTGCGCCAGGGCTGAGCGCGGCCATCGATCGGAGACAAGTCGATGATGAAGTTCAACGTTTCCCCGCAGCGGCTGCTGGCGGGGCTGGCCCTTCTGTTGCCCGCGCTTTGCGCGTCGGGCGCGGCGCACGCCGACACCTACCCGAGCCGGCCCATCACGCTGGTGGTCCCGTTCGCGGCGGGCGG
>DALZRX010000492.1:1471-3395 GCA_032015805.1 Achromobacter sp. | reverse complement strand
GTCGGTGGCCGCGGTGCCCAGCGGCACGGGCACACCGCGGGTGGCGATGTTTTCCTTGATGGTGGCGGGAACACCATCCAGCGAGTAGCCGCCGCAGGCCTGCGGCTCACCCTTCATCCAGCGGGCCTCGGAGGCGCGGGCCATGGCCAGCGCGCCTTCCGGATCCAGCGCGTAGGTGGCCCTCAGGCGGGGCTCCCAGCGCTCGACGTGGTCGAGCACGGAACGCGTGGCCTCGACGGGCGACAGGGTCTTGCTGCGATACGCCTCGAGGAGTTCCTGGGCGGACATTTCATGCGGTTGCGGCATCTCGGTTCCAGTGGTTCGGAAGGGGCGTCAGGCGGCTGGCAAGTTGGCTGACGAGTCGGCTGGCGAGTTGGCGGGCAATAGGCCGGGCGCGATGGGCCGGAAGTTGCGAAAGTCCCAGTCGCGGCCGGGGGCGGCGTCGATCAGCGCCCGCGTGTACTGGTGGCGAGGTTCGGTCAGCACGGTTTCGGCAGACCCGGTCTCCACCACCTGGCCGCGCTGCATCACCATGATGGTGTCGCAGATCTGGGCGGCCACGCGCAGGTCGTGCGTGATGAACAGCACACCCACGCCCGTGCGCTCGCGCACCTGTTCCAGCAGTTCCAGCACCTGCGCCTGGACGGACACGTCCAGCGCGGACACGGCCTCGTCGGCCACCAGGATCTCCGGGTCCATGACCAGCGCGCGCGCGATGCAGATGCGCTGGCGCTGGCCGCCGGAGAACTGGTGCGGATAGCGCCGCATGGCGTCGGGACTCAGGCCCACCACGCTGAGGGTTTCGCCGGCGCGCTTCTGCGCCTGTTCGCGCGGCACGCCGAAGTTCAAGAGGCCTTCGATGATGGATTCGCCGACCGTGCGGCGCGGGTTCAACGAACGGTACGGGTCCTGGAACACGATCTGGATGCGGCGGCGCACGGGACGCAGGGCCGATCCGGACAAGGTGCTGAGATCTTCGCCGCCCATCATCATGTGGCCGGCCGTGGGCTCGATGAGCCGCACGATGCAGCGCGCGACCGTCGACTTGCCCGACCCCGATTCGCCGACGATGCCAAGGATTTCGCCCTTGCGCAGCGTCAGGTTGACGTCCGTGGCGGCGATGACGTGCTGCGCCGCCTTGCGCGAGAACATCGAGCCCTTGCCGGCGTAGGTGCGGCCCAGGCCCTTGACGTGCAGCACCGGCGTCCCGGTGGGCGGTTCGCGGCGCGAGGGCACCAGGCTCGGCACCGAAGACACCAGGCGGCGCGTGTAGGACTGCTTGGGCTCGGCCAGGATCTCGTGGCGCGTGCCGCTTTCGATCAGGTCGCCGCGGTTCATGACGACGATGCGGTCCGCGATCTCGGCCACCACGCCGAAGTCGTGGGTGATGAACAGCACGGCCGTCTGGTGCTTGACCTGCAGCTCCTTGATGAGCGCAAGGATCTGCTTTTGCGTGGTGACGTCCAGCGCCGTGGTCGGCTCGTCTGCGATGAGCAGCTTGGGTTCCAGGATGAGCGCCATCGCGATGACGATGCGCTGGCGCTGGCCCCCGGAGAGCTGGTGCGGATAGGCGTCGTAGATGCGTTCGATGTCGGGCAGGTGCACGGACTGGAACATGTCCAGCACCTTGGCGCGGCGCTCGGCCGCCGACATGTTCTTGCGATGCAGCCGAAGCACCTCGTCGACCTGCTTGCCGACCGTATGCACGGGGTTCAGCGCGGTCATCGGTTCCTGGAAGACCATCGCCATGCGCGTGGCCCGCAGTTCGCGCAGCCGGCGCTGCGTGGCGGTGGCCACGTCCTCGCCCTCGACGCGGATGGAGCCGGCGCTGATGCCCAGGATGCCTTGCGGCAGCAGGCCCATGACGGCCAGCGAGGTGACCGACTTGCCCGAGCCGGACTCGCCGACCACACATACGGTTTCA
>DALZRX010000492.1:0-1458 GCA_032015805.1 Achromobacter sp. | reverse complement strand
CGCGCACCAGACGCACCACCCGGGGAATTTCCGGAATGGTGATGGCGACGAGCACGGTCGTGATGCTTGCGCCGGTGACCGACACCAGCGCGATCGCCAGCAGGATGCCGGGAATCGCCATGATGGCGTCCATGGTGCGCATGATGGGGCCGTCCAGCGACCGGAACCAGCCGGCAATGACGCCGATGACCAGTCCGATGGCCACGCTGACCACGGCGGCGCCCAGGCCCGCGATCAGCGAGATGCGCGCGCCGTACGCCACGCGCGACCACACGTCGCGGCCGAACGCGTCGGTGCCCAGCAGGTAGTCGGTGAAGGGCTGCTTGAGCCGCGCGCCCGGATTGAGGAGGGTGGGGTCGACCGTGCCCAGCAGCGGCGCAAACAGGGCAATGAAGACGATCGCCGCCAGCACCACCAGCGCGAGCATGACGGGCCAGCTTTTGAGTCCCTGGCGGATCTGCCGCCAGGCGGTGACATGGGGAGTGCCGCCTCCGGGGAGGTCGGCGGCCGCCTGCGCGGCGGAGTCGATGGGCGTTTGCATGGTGTCAGTACCTGATCCGCGGGTCGAACACCGTATAGGCGCAATCGACAACTAGGTTGATGAACACGTAGACGAACGCGAAGAACAGCGTCAGGCCCTGGATGACCGGGTAGTCGCGCGCCAGCACGGCTTCGACCACCAGCCGGCCGAGGCCCGGGATGTTGAACACCGATTCGGTGACGACCACGCCGCTGATCAGCAGCGCGATGCCCACGCCCACCACCGTGGCGATCGGCACGGCCGCATTGCGCAGCGCGTGGCCGAGCAGCACGCCCGTTTCGCCCAGTCCCTTGGAGCGGGCGGTGCGGATGAAGTCCTCGCCCATGACCTCGATGACGCTGGTGCGCGTAATGCGCGCGATCAGCGCCACATACACCGTGGACAGGGCAAGCGAGGGCAGGATGATCCGGTGCAGGAACGGCCAGAAGCCCTTTGCAAGCGGCGTATAGCCCTGCACGTTGAACCACCCCAGCTTGATGGCGAAGGCCCAGATGAGCAGGTAGCCGGTGACGAACACCGGCACCGAAAAGCCCAGCACCGAGAAGCCCATCACGGCGCGGTCCAGCAGCTTGCCCTGGCGCCATGCGGCCAGCACGCCCAGTGGAATCGCGACGATCAGCGTGAACACCAGCGTAAGCACCGCCAGGCTGAGCGACGGTTCAAGGCGCTGCGAGATGAGCTTGGTGACCGGCACCCCGGACATGAGCGAGGTGCCCAGATCGCCCTGCAGGAGCTTGCCGCCCCAGATGAAGAATTGTTTGACCACCGGCTGGTCCAGGCCCATCGTCTGCCGTATCTGGACGATACGTTCGGGCGTGGCGCCGTCGCCCGCCATGATGATGGCCGGATCCCCGGGGCTGAAACGCAATATCGCAAAGACCACCACCGCGACCATCACCAGAACGGGGATGGTCGCG
>DALZRX010000491.1:0-3403 GCA_032015805.1 Achromobacter sp. | reverse complement strand
AGGCCTGTATTGCTTAAGACTGGCTTATTCGCGCGGTCTTATTTGATCGGGTTTATTCGATCGGGCTTATTCGGACGCCTCGGGCGTCGCGTCGGCGGGCGCCGCCGCAGCCGGGGTTTCGGCCGGGGTGTCAGCCGGTGCCTGCGCCTGCTCAGCGGACGTCTGGGCCTTCTTCTCGGCACGAGCGCGCGCGGCATTGCGCGAGGCGTTGCGGGACGCCATGCGCTTTGCGTGACGCGCTTCGTTGGCCGTCACGGCGCCCGAGGGCTCGCCGTTCAGGTCCACGCGCGGGGCGTTCTCGACCATGCTGGCCCAGTAGCGGCGGCCATCACACCACGTCTTGACGGCTTCCTTGATCTGCGCCTCGTCGAGCTGCAGTTGCTCGGCATGCTGCACCAGATCCGCCAGCACGCCCAGCTTGAGCGGCAGCTTGGGTGCGGGGTTCTTGGGGAAGGCCTTGGGAAAGTGGCGTTGCAGGCGCGAAATGGCGACGACCACGGGATCGACCGGCGTCTCGCGCTTTTCGGGGCGCGGGGCGCGCTGGCCCTTGTCACCGCCTTGTGCGCGCTTTGCCTTGTCGCCGGTCTGCGGACGCGGGCCCTTGGCGGCGCCCTGCGGGCGGCGCGGCTTGTCCGCGCCTTGCGGACGCGATTCGTTCTTCGTGCCTGCCTTGTCAGGCGACTGCTTGATAAGCAATTCCCGGATCGCGGCTAATTGTTCTAGTCCCATGTGCTACACAAAAAAAAGGTTGAGGCCGCGAGCGTGTCCGCTGCGCCGCCAGTTGTCGGCCTTTCAGCAGCCCTGAAAACCGCTACCCGGAGACGACCACGAGTAGCGCCAGCGACAGCAGGATACCGAACGCGGCCAGGGCAAACGGCAGTAGTAGAACATACACGCCGCGTTCCTGCCCCCGGCCATGCGCCAGACCGGCCGCAATCGACATCCGAACCGGCGAAAAAATCCCCATCGACGTGCCCGAGACGTGCAGCAGCGCGGCCGCCGCGGGTACGTTCAAACCAGCCTGAAGCGCTAATGATAGCTGGGAAGGCATGAACAGGCTGTTCGGGGCGTTGCCGCTGTTGGCCAGGATGCCAAACGCGCCGGCCAGAAGCGGCGTGATCAGGATAGTCCAGTCGCGCAGGCTCGAGAATAGTCCATCGGCGTAGGCCCGCGATATCCCCGCGCCGGCTAGCGCCTCGGCCATCATTGCGAACAGAAAGACGGACATGACAGCATGACGACCGGTCATCCATGCGGTGCGCGCC
Source organism: Achromobacter sp. (assembly GCA_032015805.1). Classification (GTDB taxonomy): domain Bacteria; phylum Pseudomonadota; class Gammaproteobacteria; order Burkholderiales; family Burkholderiaceae_B; genus Achromobacter. Next base: position 2,138 of record DALZRX010000491.1, on the reverse strand, counting down.
TGAGCGGCCAGCGCACCCGGATGGCGTCGCCAGACTGACATGAAGAGGGCGCCGGCGATCAGCCAACTGCCCGCGTGCAGAAAGGGCATCCACGCGGGCAGGTCCGGATAGGGCTTGAAGTCCGCCAGGCCGGCAAGACCCCGGTTCAGGCCCGGCAGGAGGCGTGTGGCCACCAGCCAGGCGATGAGGGCGATGTAGGGCAGTGCGCGGCGCGCGGCTTCCAGCGCCTGCCTGCGATCGGGCCTGCGGTCCGCCAGGAATCGCAGCACGATCAGCGGACCGTACGCCGCGAGCAGCGCCGTTTCCGGCCCCAAAAGCGCCGTGGCCGCGCCTAGCAGCGCCAGGCTTGACGCCATCCAGCCCGCTTCGCGTCCCAGTTCCGAGGCCGGCGCCGCCAATCCCGCACGGCTGGCCGTGCGCCAGTAGAGCGCCATCCAGACCCCCATCAGCAGCGCCACGGGCACCATGCTGTACAGCGCGAGCTGCACCGGCGGGACACGCGCATAAGCCGATGCCAGCAGCGTGCCGCTACCCATGGCGCCCCACGGAATCAAGGTCTGGCTGAGCAACGCAAACACCATGATTTCGCGCGGCTTCAGGCCGAGCGGCCGGATCAGCATCACGGTGCCCAGCATCCCCACGCCGAAACCGGTCGCCGACTCGGCGAACGGGCCGATCAGGAAACAGGCAAAGAACAGCAGCCGGCGCCGCGCTATCGGGTCGAGCCGTGGCGCGTGCGCAAGATCGCCCTGTGCGTCAGCCGGCACGCGGCTCTGCGCCGCCATCTGCCAGAACAGGAGGCCGCCCAGGATGTAGGGGGTGATGATCCATCCGATCCACAGTCCGCGTTCCAGCGCGACGACCAACTGCGGGAGCAAAAAGGGCGCAGGCGCCGTGAACAGCGTGACGGGCAGGGCGGCAAGCAGTCCCAGCGCCGCTGCGACGGTCGTGTTGGCCCGACCGCTCGCGATCGCGACGATCACGGTCAGCGCAGGCAAGGACCACAACAGGTACATCATGACGGGAGCATCCGTATCGCTCAGGTGGGTTGGCGGCGCAAAGCGTAGCAGGCTCCGAACGTAGCGGATAGCCATGGCTGCCGGCCGGCAGGGTGCCGATAAACGAGCGGGGGGGGGGACGCGAATGAATGAACGCCGGCTGGCGCATGCGCAAGCCGGCGTTCAGGAGACGGTGGTCAGATCGGTGTCGCGCTTTTTATTGATTCGCGCCGCGGATGTTGCCGGCGATGCCGCCAGCCGCGCCGCCGATGGCGGCCCCGGTCCAGGCACTGCCGCCCGCGATGGCAGCGATGCCGGCGCCCGCCGCGGCGCCCATCAAACCGCCCGTGACGGTGCCTTGCTGTTCCTTGGTCATGTTGGTGCAGGCGGCCAGCGATGCCATCGCAATGGCCAGGCCTATCGTACGGATAGTCTTCATGGCGGCTCCTAGGGGGTACGTTTCGTCTTCGTGGCAGGCATCACGATCTCAAACCAGATCGTTTCCACGACGGGGCGATCCAATTGGCCCGGATTGGCCGCATACCAGCGGTCGACCGTCTCGCGCACCGTATCCAGCGTCTGGTTCTGAAGCCCCGTGGAGAACTTGGGCACCAGGGTCTGGGAGTCCGGGACAGACCGGCGCTGCTGGTAGGCCCGTTCGACTTCAAGGACATTGGCCATGCCCAGCAGATAGGCCTTCTTGAGATTGGCGTCCGATTCGGTCCAGTGCTTGCCGGTAATGATGGGGGCAGGGTCAGAGGGGGCAGCTGTGACAGCCGACCCAAACAACAACGAGAGGGCTACGGCCGATGGGCCAAGCAGGTGTTTTACTCGCATCGCATCGCTCCTTTGGGGGAACAAAAGATAGAAAACAACCTTCGCGCGCGATTCGGGCGGATGGATCGAGATGGCCGATCGAAAAGCGGTACTGATCAATTTATGCCTGAATGCCTGGTCATGCAAGACCAGATTACCGGACGGAGCGGCCTCGACCGGCGTCTCAATAGGCCGCGGATGGTGCTGGCGCCTAGGCCTCCGGAATCTTTGATGCCGCGGACGGCGCGGGTTGACCCGGCGCGCGTCCGCGCGGACGGATTACTTGGCGGTCGTTGTCGCGGCAGCCGGTGCTGCGGCAGCCGG
>DALZRX010000490.1:0-3403 GCA_032015805.1 Achromobacter sp. | reverse complement strand
TCGGGCAGCGCGGGCGCGCCGCCCTGCTTGCCCGGCTTGCGCGGCACCGCGCCTTCGGCGGTCACGAAGCTGGGGCAAAAGCCCTCCACGCACGAGAAATCCTTGTTGCACGACGACTGGTTGATGCGCCGCTTCGTCCCCATGGGCGTGTCCAGCGGTTCGACGGACAGGCAGTTCGACTGCACCGAGCAATCGCCGCAGCCTTCGCACACCGCTTCGTTGATGAACGCGCGGCGGGCGGGATCGGGATAGTCGCCGCGCTTGCGGCGGCGGCGCTTCTCGGTGGCGCAGGTCTGATCGTAGATCAGCACGGTGGGGCCCTCGATCTCGCGCAGTGCGCGCTGCACGTCGTCCAGCGCCTTCCGGTGATGCACGTCGATGCCGGGCGGCAAGGCCTGCGCCCCCGTGTACTTGTCGGGCTCGTCTGTCACGACCACCGTCTTCACGACGCCTTCGGCCAGCATCTGCGCGGCGATCTGCGGCACGGTCAGCACGCCGTCCACGGGCTGCCCGCCCGTCATGGCGACGGCATCGTTGTAGAGGATCTTGTAGGTGATGCAGGCACGCGCCGCGATGGCCGCCCGGATGGCGAGCAGGCCCGAGTGGAAGTACGTGCCGTCGCCCAGGTTGGCGAAGATGTGGCGTTCCGACGTGAAATCCTTCTGGCCCAGCCAGGCGACGCCCTCCCCGCCCATCTGGCTGAACGTGTCCGTGTTGCGGTCCATCCACATCGCCATGTAATGGCAGCCGATGCCCGCCACCGCGCGCGAGCCTTCCGGCACGCGGGTGGACGTGTTGTGCGGACAGCCGGAACAGAACCAGGGCTTGCGCTCCTCGACCAGCGTGGGACGGCTGGCCTCGCGCTCCTTGGCGTCGATCACGGCCAGGCGGGCCGCGATGCGGGCACGCAGCGAGTCGGACAGGTCGGCCTTCTCCAGGCGCGCGGCGATGGCACGGGCGATCAGGGCGGGCGACAGCTCATAGCGCGCGGGCAGCAGCCAGCCGCCGCGCGGCGTGGACCACTCGCCACCGCCGTTCTCGCGTTCGTCGAACTTGCCATAAACGCGCGGCCGCACGTCGTCGCGCCAGTTGTAGAGCTCTTCCTTCAGTGCGTATTCCAGGATCTGGCGCTTTTCCTCGACGACCAGGATCTCCTTGAGCCCCGTGGCGAATTCGCGCGCGTCCTGGGCGTCCAGCGGCCAGATGCAGCCCACTTTCAGCACGCGGATGCCCGCCTGCGCACAGGCGGCTTCGTCCAGCCCGAGGTCGTTCAGCGCCTGGCGCACGTCCAGGTAGGCCTTGCCGGCGGTCATGATGCCGAAGTGCGCGTTGGGCGAGTCCAGCACCACCCGATTCAACTTGTTGGCGCGCACGTAAGCCAGCGCCGCGTACCACTTGTGATCCAGCAGCCGCGCCTCCTGCGCCAGCGGCGAATCGGGCCAGCGAATGTTCAGGCCGCCCGGCGGCATGCCGTCCTCGGGCAACACGATCTGTACGCGCGACGGGTCCACGTCGACGGAGGCGCTGGATTCCACCACATCCGTCACGCATTTCATGGCCACCCACAGACCCGTGTGGCGGCTCATGGCCCAGCCGTGCAGGCCGTAGTCCAGATACTCCTGCACGTTGGAGGGGTACAGCACCGGAATGCCGCTGGCGATCAGCACGTGCTCCGACTGGTGCGCCACCGACGAGGATTTGGCGGCGTGGTCATCGCCCGCCAGCATCAGCACCCCGCCGTGGGCCGATGTGCCAGCCGAATTGGCATGCTTGAGCACGTCCACCGACCGGTCCACCCCCGGCCCCTTGCCGTACCACATGCCGAACACGCCGTCGCGCTGCGCGCCGGGGAACAGATTGAGCTGCTGCGAGCCCCAGACCGCCGTCGCCGCCAGGTCTTCGTTCAGGCCGGGCTGGAACACCACGTCGTTCGCCTTCAGATGGCGCTTGGCCTTCCAAAGCGCCTGGTCCAGGCCGCCCAGCGGCGAACCCCGGTAGCCCGACACATAGCCGGCGGTATTCAGGCCAGCCTGCAGGTCGCGCTGCTTCTGCATGAGGGGCAGCCGCACCAGCGCCTGCGTGCCGCTGAGGTAGACGCGGCCAGTGGGCTGCGCGTATTTGTCGTCCAGCGACAGGCCGTGGGTGTCGGCCACGCCGGGGGGTAGAGGGGCGTTCATGGGGCTTGTCTCCTGACATCCGCGGTACGGATCGTCCGTGTTTTCCGCAGTGTAGGAAGGCGCGTAGCTATCGTATATTCATATATTCGACTAGCTGGTATGTGAAAAACACATGGCTAATGACGTCACGCTCCGGCAACTCCGGTACTTCGCCGCCGCTGCCCGCACCGGGCGGTTCTCCATGGCGGCGGCCGACGAACATGTCTCGCAATCGGCGGTCACCAACGCCGTGTTGGCGCTGGAAGCGCAACTGGGCGTGCGCCTTTTCGACCGCCATCCCCATGGGGTGACACTGACGCCCGAGGGCCACAATTTCCACCAGCGCGCGCGAGACGTGCTCGATTCCCTGGACGACGCGCTGCGCGAGCCGGGCTTTCAGCGCTACGCGCTGCGCGGATCGGTACGGATCGCGGCGTCCTACACGGTGCTGGGGTACTTCCTGCCCGACCTGCTGGCGCGATTCCGCCGGCGTTATCCCGATGTCGTGCTGGATCTCGTGGACCTGGACCGCACGGAAATCGAAACGGCGGTAGCCAGCGGCGATGTGGAGCTGGGGGTGGCGCTGCTGTCCAACGTCGACAAGCGCGATCGCTTCGGCCATCACGTGCTGGTCCGGTCACGGCGCCAGCTCTGGACGGCGGCCGGGCATCCGTTGACGCAGGCGGCCGCGCCCTCGCTCGCCGACATCGCGCGCTATCCCTACATCCTGCTCGAAATGGACGAGGGCGAACGCTCAACGCTGGGCTACTGGCGCAGCCACGGCCTGCAACCCGACATTGCGTTCCGCACCCGGTCGATGGAGGCGCTGCGAGGCCTGGTCGCGCATGGCTTTGGCATCACGATGCTGTCGGACATGGTCTACCGCCCCTGGTCGCTCGAAGGCCGCAAGATCGAGGCCATACCCATCACCGACGCGGTGCCCCCCATGGAGGCAGGCCTGCTGTGGCATCCGCGCGCGGCCATGGCCAAGCCTGCCGAGGCCTTCCGGCAATTCATGATCTACGCCTGCGGCGGTTGAGGCCGGTTCACCCTTTTGCCTGACGTCCTTCCGCCTGCACCAGCACCGCGCCCTTGCGGCGCGTGAACTGCGCCAGCGACCGCAGCGCCAGCGCATGCATGGCGGCCACCGACGGCAGCAACGTTTCCTCCTTGCGGGTCAGCACGCCCACGATGCGCTCGACCACCGGCTCCGTCAGGGGCACGAAGGCGAGCCCGCTGCCCGCCGC
>DALZRX010000489.1:0-3410 GCA_032015805.1 Achromobacter sp. | reverse complement strand
GTAGAGACGGGCCGATATCGCGCCCAGGCGCCGGGCCACCAGCGAGGAGTCGGGCAGTTCGCCGAACCGCACCCAGACGTCGCAGGCCTCGGGCGCCCGGCCGCCGCCGGGAACACCGCTCAGGCCAACATGAAAGCGCACGTCGGGATATTGCCGGCCGAACGCCGCCAGGCCGGGCAGCAGGGCGTCCATGGCGTAGGCCGTGCAGACCTGGATGCGCAGCGGGCCGCTGGGCACCTCCAATTGTCCGCGCAGCTCTTCGTGAGCAACCTCGGCTTCGGCCACGATGCGGCGGCAACGCTCGAAATACAGCCGGCCCGCCTCGGTCAGCTCGACCCGGCGTGTGCTGCGGTTGAGCAGGCGCAGCCCCACGGAGCGTTCCAGCGCCGCAACGTGGCGCGATACCGTGGAGGCAGGCAGCCCGAGGGCCGCCGCGGCGCGGCTGAAGCTGTGCGCTTTCGCGACCTCGGCAAACACTTCCATGCCATGCAGGCGTTTCATGGGAACTCCCGTGGCGCGGCCGGGGCGGGCCGCGAGGTCAGAAGGCGTAGATCACGCCCACATTCGCAAAGACGTTCGTTTTCTTGTCGGTGAGCGGGCTTTGACGCGCGTCACCCACTAGCGTGTTGACCCCCAGCGTGGTGACCGCGCTCCAGCTTGCGTCGATGCGGTGCGCCCAGGTGCCAAACAGCGCCACCGACTTGAAGCCGGAGGAGGGCGAATACGAATCCAGGCCTGCGCGGCTGCGCGCGGCCTGCGACGTGGTGACGCCGAACCAGGTCTGCATGGCGTCGTGGTCGGCCCATTGGGTACTGGCGCCGACCGAGACGCGATTGCGGTCGTCATGCCAGGCGGCATAGGTGGCGCGCAGTTCCAGCGTGCCGCCATAGCCGCTGCGCGCCGCCTGGCGGTAGGCCGCCATCAACGAATAAGGTCCTGGCGACCACTCGACGAAAGCGCCGTAGGCCCCGTGGAAGTCGATGTCCTCCAGTCCACGCGTCCGGTCGGCGTCGGACGCATCGCGGCCCAGCGCCATGCCGACAAAAACACCCGCGTTCCAATCCGGGGCCAGATCGGCCTTCAGTCCCATGGCCGGGAGGCCGGCGCGTGGCGAGATGAAAAAATTGCCCGACTGGTAGTTGATCAGGGGCACCGGCAGCGCGCGGTATTCGCTCGACCCTTCATAGACAGGCAGGGCGGCGACGCCCAGGCCGATGAAATTGCGCCCGCCCTCGTCAGCTTGCGCGGCGCCCGCCGTGGCCGCCAGAACCGCCGCGGCCAAGAGAGGCGGCCTTGTTAAGATACCCAGCTTCATTCCGTTCCTTCTGGATGGGATGTGGGCAGGCGCCATGCCTGCCACCAACGGTGCGCATTGTCGGCGCCGGGTTTTAAAAAGTTTTTAAAGCGGCGCGGGCATGCTTCTCGCCGTTGTGTTTTTCTGGAGCTGTCTTGCGTGTCCTGCTAGTTGAAGACGACGCCATGCTGGGCGATGCCTTGCACACCAGCCTGAGTCAATCGGGCGTCGACGCGCAATGGGTCCGCAGCGCCGCACAGGCGCGCCTGGCGCTGGTGGACCACGGCTTTTGCGCCGTGTTGCTCGACCTTGGGTTGCCCGACGGCAGCGGCCTGTCGGTTTTGAAACAACTGCGGTCCCGTTACGACGCGACCCCGGTCATCATCATCACGGCGCGCGACCGGCTGAGCGAACGCGTCCAGGGCCTGGACGCGGGCGCCGACGACTACATCGTCAAGCCGTTCCAGCTCGACGAGCTGCACGCTCGGCTGCGCGCCGTGGTCCGCCGCAGCCGCAATGCGGTCGTGGCGGCGCTGCGCTGCCAGGACATCGTGCTGGAACCTGCCCGGCGCTGCGTGACGCGCGGCGGCGCCGAGGTCAGCCTGAGCGCACACGAGTACATGACCCTGCTGGCGCTGATGGAGCGCGTCGGCCACACGGTCAACCGCGAACAGCTCGAGACCGCCGTCTACGGCCATAGCGCCACACTCGAAAGCAATACCGTGGCCGTGTATATCCATCAGCTACGCCGCAAGCTGGGCGACAAACTCATCACCACCGTGCACGGGATGGGCTACCGCATCGAGGCGGGGGAATGAAGAATCTGCAAAGGCAATTGACGGTCACGCTGCTGTTGACGCTGCTTTTGGCCTGGATCCTCGTGTTCGCGTTCCAGCAGTTCGAAACGCGGCGCGCCCAGACCGGGCTGCAGGATCAGGGGCTTTATGACGGGGCGAACCAGCTCCTGACGGCGATGCCGGTCAGCCTGCTCGGCAACGTGGCGCCGGCCGAACGCTTCGCGCTGCCGCCTTCGATCCAGTTCAACGGCGACCGGGCCAGTTTCCAGGTGTGGTCGCTGGCCGACCAGCGGCTTCTGCTGCAATCGAAGGAATCGCCCGTGCAACCCCTGAATCCGGATTTCCGTGACGGCTTCGTCTACAGCACGGCGGGGGGCGCCAACTGGCGGGTGTATTCGGTCACGGACGCCACGGGCCGGGTACAGGTGCAGCTTGCGTATTCGCAGGGGGATCTGCGCTCGAAGATGCTGCACAACGCCAAGCGTGGCCTGGTCATCGTGTCCATTCTGTTTCTGCTGCTGGCGGCGGTGACCTGCGTGGTGGTGGGCCGGGCCTTTCGCAAGGTGGACCGCGCGGGCGCGGCGATCGAACGCCGGGGTTCGTTCGATCTGGCCGCGCTGCCGCTGGCAGGCATGCCGGGCGAGCTGCGGCCCTTCATCCGCTCCATCAATCAACTGCTTCTGCGTGTGAAAGGCGCGCTGGACCGCGAACGGCGCTTTCTCGAAAACGCGGCGCACGAGCTGCGCACGCCGCTTGCTGCCCTGAGTGCGCATGCGGAGCTGGTCGCCCGCAGCGCCGGTTCCGCGGAATCCGCGCAGGCCGTCGAAAAGTTGCGGCGCGTCGCCCAGCGCACCACGCGCATGTCCGAACAGTTGCTGGATCAAGCGCGCATGGACGCTTTGGTCAATGGCGCGCAGGCCCCGGAACGGGTTGATCTGGACGGGCTGGTCGCCTTGCTGGCGCGAGACTGGGAGGTGTGCGCCGCCCGCGAACAGCAGCGCCTGACGCTGGACGTGAGGCCTTGCGCCGTCATGGGCAGCCTGGACGCGCTAGGTGTGCTGCTGGGCAACCTGCTGGACAATGCCGTGCGCTACACGCCCCGGGGCGGCCAGATCGTCGTGTCCTGCGGTCCTGCGGCGGAGGGCGGTGCGTTCCTGCGCGTGACTGACGACGGGCCGGGCATTGTGCCCGAGGAGCGCCAGCGCGTGTTCGATCGCTTCTATCGCGCCGCGGATGTGCCGTCAGGCGGCAGCGGCATCGGCCTGTCCCTGGTGGCGCAGATCGCGCGCCAGCACGGCGCGTCAGTGACGGTGAGCGAA
>DALZRX010000488.1:0-3410 GCA_032015805.1 Achromobacter sp. | reverse complement strand
GCTGACGGCGGGCGCGACGCCGGCCGGCATCACCACCCGCCACGCCTACGAGACGCTGCGCGACGAACTGCTGGACGACCTGCGCCGGGCGGGCAAGGTCGACATCGCGCTCTTCGGCCTGCACGGCGCCATGGTGGCCGACGGCTACGACGATTGCGAAGGCGACCTCCTGCGCCGCGCGCGTGAAATCGTCGGCCCCGACACGGTGATCGGGGCCGAGCTGGACCCGCACTGCCACCTGACCGACGCCATGGTCGACAGCGCCGACTTCCTGGTCTGTTTCAAGGAATACCCTCACACCGACATCCTGGAGCGCGCCTACGACCTGGTCGACCTGTGCGTGGCGCGCGCCGAGGGCCGCATCAAGCCCACGCGCGCGGTCTACGACTGCGAGATGATTTCCATCATGCACACCAGCCGCGAGCCGATGCGCAGCTTCGTGGACCGCCTGCTCGCCATGGAAGGCAAGGAAGGCGTGCTGTCCGTGTCCATCGCGCACGGCTTTCCATGGGGCGACACGCCCGACATGGGCTCCAAGGTGCTGGTCTACACCGACGGCAACGCCGGGCAAGCGGCGGCGCTGGCGCGGACGCTGGGCGAGGAGATCATCGGCTTTCGAGACCAGCTCGCGCCGCCCTATCCGGGCGCGGACGAAGCGCTGGACCAGGCGCTGGCGCACAAGGAATTTCCCGTGGTGCTGGCCGATTCGGCCGACAACGCCGGTGGCGGCGCGCCCAGCGACGCGACGTTCATCCTGGAACGCGTGCTGGCGCGCGGCATCACCGATGTGGCCACCGGCCCGTTCTGGGATCCGGTTGCCGTGCAACTGTGCTTTGAAGCCGGCGAAGGCGCGCAAATCAAGCTGCGGGTGGGCGGCAAGGTGGCGCCGGTATCGGGCCAGCCGCTCGATCTGGACTGCGAGATCCTCGCGCTCAAGCGCGACGCCGTCATGACCGGCCTGGCCGGCACGCCCGCGCTGCTGGGCGACGTTGCCGTCGTGCGCACGCGCGGCGTGACCCTCGTGATGACGACCTCGCGCACCCAGGCCATGGGCACGGACCTCTTCACGCAGTTCGGCGTGGACCTCTCCGCCATGAAACTCATCATCGTGAAGTCGTCCCAGCATTTCTACGCCTCGTACTCCAAGGTGGGACGCCACGTCATCTACGTAGAGACCCCCGGCGCCATCACGCAGGACGTCAACGCGCTGCCGTTCGTGAAGCGCAAATTGCCCAAGTGGCCCTTCAAGGCCTGAGGCCCGAACCTACCCACCATTGCCGCCCGTGACGGGCCCATAGAACCAACAAGGGGAAATCGATGATCAGACGTTTCAGCCTGCTGGGAGCCGCCGCGCTCCTGGCCATGAGCGCCAGCACCGGCGCGCTCGCCCAGACCAAGACGCTGCGCCTGGTGCCGCACGCGGACCTGAAGACGCTGGATCCGCTCTTCAACACCGCCTACATCACGCGCAATCACGGCTACATGGTGTTCGACACCCTGTTCGCCCAGGACAGCAAGGGCCAGGTCAAGCCGCAGATGGTGGACACCTGGACCAAGTCTGAAGACGGCAAGACCTGGACCTTCACCCTGCGTCCCGGCCTGAAATTCAACGACGGCACGCCCGTGACGGCCGAGGACTGCATTGCCTCGATCCAGCGCTGGGCAAAAAAGGACACGCTCGGCCAGGCAATGATGGCGGCAGGCGCGGAACTCGCGGCCACCAACGAGAACACGTTCACGCTGACGCTGAAGGAACCCTTCGGCCTGGTGCTGGATGCGCTGTCCAAGCCCTCCGGCATGCCGCCCTTCATCATGCCCAAGCGCCTGGCCGCCACGGATCCGAACACCCAGGTCACCGAGATGGTCGGCTCGGGCCCGTTCCTCTTCAAGCGGGATGAATGGGTGCCCGGCAACAAGGTCGTCTACGTGAAGAATCCGGCCTACGTGCCGCGCTCCGAAGCGCCGGACGGCCTGGCGGGCGGCAAGAACGTGAAGGTGGACCGTGTGGAATGGGTGTACATCCCCGACGGCAACACCTCGACGGCCGCGCTGATGAACGGCGAGGTCGACATGATCGAGCAGGTCACGCCAGACTTCCTGCCGGTGCTGGAGACCAATCCGGACATCACGTTGAGCACCTCGGTGGCCTCGCAAGGCATGGTGATCCTGAACGCGCTGCATCCGCCGTTCAACAATCCGCTCGCCCGCCAGGCGCTGTACCACCTGGTCAGCCAGAAGGAAATGCTGACCGCCATGGGCTACCCGGACAAGTACCGCGTCGACTACTGCGCGACCATGTACATCTGCGGCTCGCCCCTGGCCACCGACGCAGGCGCGGCGCCCTACGCCAAGACCGATCCCGCGCGCGCCAAGCAACTGCTGCAGGAGTCCGGCTACAAGGGCGAGAAGGTCGTGCTGCTGTACCCGACCGATCACCTGAGCGCCCCCGCCGTGATGGTGCTGGCGCAGAACATGAAGAAGGCCGGCGTGAACGTGGACGTGCAGTCCATGGACTGGGCCTCGCTCGCCGGCCGCCGCCTGAAGAAGGACCCGCCGGCACAGGGCGGCTGGAACATCTTCCTGACCTGGGGCGGGTACTTCGACGCCAGCACGCCGGTGACCAATCCCTGGCTGTCCGCCGCCTGCGGCAACAGCCTGCCGGGCTGGCCCTGCGACAAGGAACTGGACACCCTGCGCACCAACTGGATCCGCGAAACGGACGCCGCCAAGCGCAAGGACATCGCCGCGCAGATGCAGGCGCGCGCGTACCAGACGGTGCCTTACGTGATGTGGGGTGAGTTCAAGCCCGTCTTCGCGGTGCGCGGCCTCAAGCACACCGAGCTGATCAAGTCCGGCATTCCGGTGATGTGGAATATCGAGAAACCGTAAGGCAGACGCCGGGCGCCGCGCGCGCCCGGCCGCAAGCCAGGGGGAATCCAGCGTGAAATTCATCCTGCGCCGCATCGCGGCCGTCATTCCAGTCATGGCCGTCGTGGCGGTCGTGGTGTTCCTGCTGATCCACCTGTCGCCGGGCGATCCCGCGGCGGTGATCGCGGGCGACAACGCCACCGCCGACGACGTCGAAAAGATCCGGCAGAACCTGGGGCTGGACAAGCCGCTGCTGCAGCAGTTCGTCATCTGGGTCAGTCATATCGCCGTGGGCGATCTGGGCACGTCGATGTCCACGCAGATGCCCGTTTCGCAGCTCATCGCCCAGCGCATGGGGCCGACGATCTCGATCGCGCTCTTCACCATGCTGTTCGCCGTGCTGGCCGCCATCCCGCTGGGCGTGCTGGCGGCCTGGAACGCCGGCAAGTGGCTGGACAGGCTGGTGATGGTGGGCGCGGTCTGCGCGTTCTCGGTGCCGGTGTTCCTGATCGGCTACAGCCTGGTGTACGGCTTTTCCATCA
>DALZRX010000487.1:0-3416 GCA_032015805.1 Achromobacter sp. | reverse complement strand
GCCCGCCTGGGCAACCTGACGAAGGCCGCCGAGGCGCTGTCGCTGACCCAGCCTGCCGTGACCGCGCAGATCAAGGCGCTGGAGCAGAGCCTGGGCGTCGCCCTTTTCGACCGCAGCGGCGGCCGCCTGGCGCTGGCCAAGGCGGGTGAAGTCCTGTTGCCCACGGCCGAATCGCTCCTGGTGCTGGGCGCGCAGTTCAAATCCGAGGCGCAGCAACTGCAGGGCAATCTGCATGGCATCGTCGAACTTGGCGTCCCCAGCGAGAAGCCCGATTTCCTCCGGTTGGGCGAGTTGGCCTCGGCCGTCACGCAGCGTCTGCCGCTCGTGGAATTGAAGACGCAAACCCAGCCCGCCGCGGCACTTGCCGAACAGGTCAGCACCGGACGCCTGCCGGCCGCGCTGACCATCGCGGCCAACGCGCCGCGCGGCGTGCTGTGGCAACCGCTGCGCAGCGTGCGCTACCGCATCGCCATGCCCGGCGAGCATGCCGCCGTGCTCAAGCGCGGGGGCTGGCGGGAAGTGGCGCAACTGCCGTGGCTGGACGGGCCCTCTGGCAGCCACACCCACCTTTTGCTGCGCGACATGTTCGAACGCCATGGGCTGTCGCCCCGCATCGTGATGCAGAACGACGACCAGGCCAACATGGACGCGCTGGTGCGGGCCGGTGCCGGCTGCGGCCTGTTGCGCGAGGAAACCGCGCTGGCAGGGGCGGCGTCCAACGACTTCATCGTCTGGGGACAGGCGCGCGTCGACGCCGTGCTGGGTTTCATGCTGCCCTACGAACGCGCTAGCGAGCCCGCGCTGGTCGCGTTAAGCTCGATCATTCAAGCCATCTGGAAACCGCGCGCGCCCATCGCGCCCGCCCAGGCATAAGGCTCAATTCCCCCAACAAGACTGCAATGACTGAAATCTGGTTCATCCGCCACGGCGAAACCGACTGGAATCGCCAGCGGCGCCTGCAAGGCTGGCAAGACATTCCCCTGAACGAATTCGGCGTCAACCAGGCCAGCCTGCTGGCCTCGCGCCTGCACGAAGAAGCCAAGCACACCCCCATTCACGCCATCTACAGCAGCGACCTGCAACGCGCGCACGCAACCGCAGTGCCCGTGTCCGAGCAGCTTGGCCTGCGCGTGCGTGTGGAACCCGGCATTCGTGAAAGAGGGTTCGGGGTGCTGGAAGGCCTGGACCATGACCGCATCGATGTGCTGGCGCCCGAGGCGGCGGCCGCCTGGAAAAGCCGTGATCCGCTACGTCCGCTGGATGGCGGCGAAACGCTCGGCCAGTTCCAGTCGCGTGTCATCAGCACGGTGGACGATATCGCCGGCCGCCACGACGGCGAACGCATTCTGATGTTCACGCACGGCGGCGTGCTGGACATCATCTGGCGCCATGCGTCGGGCGTGCCGCTCAACGCGCCGCGCGACGCGGCGCTGCTCAATGTCAGCATCAACCGCGTGGGCGTTGAAGGCCGCAAATGGAATGTGCTCGACTGGGGCGATGTGACGCACATTGCGGCCGAGGTCGGCGACGACGTGGTTCCTTGAGAGAATTGAACACCAGCGGGTGGAGACACGTCAGGTGCGTCAGGTGTCTGACACCCGTGTAGCAGGTGCACCGGTTGAAGACTGTCTCGCCTGGGTGTCAGACACCGGCCGGTTTTTCTTACACCGTCTTGCGCGGCTTGCGCGGCGCATTGCGCGCGAGCCTGTCGTATACGGCATTGGGCAGCAGCCGCATCAGCTTGGCCACCACGCCCATCTGCCACGGGATCACCGTGTAGCTGGCTCCCCTGTCGATCGCCGCGCGGGCGCGCGCCGCGAATGCGTCGGCTTCCATCAGGAACGGCATCGAATACGGGTTGTGCGCCGTCATGGCCGTCTTGATGTAGCCGGGCGCGATCGTCACGACGCCTATGCCCTGCGCGGCCAGTTCCAGGCGCAGGCTCTCGCAGTACGTCACCACCGCGGATTTCGAGGCGCTGTAGGCGCCTGCGCCCGGCAGTCCGCGCACACCCGCCACGCTGGCGATGCCGACCAGCCGTCCCGCTCCCGCCGCGCGCATCGGCGCGATGAAGGGTTCGAACGTGGACACCGTGGCCAGCAGGTTGGTGTCCACGATGGCCTTGAAGACGTCGAAGTCCTCGCCGTGGTCAGTCAACGTGCCGGCACTGATGCCGGCGCTGGCGATGACCACATCCACCCTGCCCTGGCAAAACGCGATGAAGTCCTGCGCCGAGGCGTGCAACGCCGCCCGGTCGCGCACGTCGACGGCATAGCAGCGGTGGGTTCCCGGCAGGCTGCCGGCCAATTCGCGCAGCGCGTCCTCGCGCCGCCCCAGAAGGCCCAGGGTCGCGCCCGAGGCGGCGTACTGCTGCGCCAAGGCGCGTCCCAGCCCGCTGCTGGCGCCGGTGATGAAGACGTTGACCATGTTTGCCCGTCGCTTTGGTGGCGTTGCAAAGAATTAGGGCACGCTCTCGCGTGCCCTAACGTTGACTACCGGCTTAGCCGTGCAGGGAAGCGTGAAGCTCTTGCAGCGGGTACACCTGCAGACCGAGGCCCTGACGCAGATACTGCATGCCTTCGACCGCGGCGCGGGCGCCGGCGATGGTCGTGAAGAAGGTCACGCGGGCAGCCAGCGCCTGAGTGCGGATGGTGCGCGAGTCGACGATGGCGTTGCGACGCTCTTCGACGGTGTTGATGACCAGCGAGATTTCGCCGTTCTTCACCATGTCGACGATGTGCGGGCGGCCTTCAGTGACCTTGTTGACCACTTGCACCGGAATGCCAGCGGCCTCGATCTCGGCGGCCGTGCCGCGCGTGGCGACCAGCTTGAAGCCCAGGGCGTGCAATCCGCGCGCCACTTCAACGGCGCGGGGCTTGTCCTGGTTCTTCACGCTGATGAACACCGTGCCGGATTCCGGCAGGCGCACGCTGGCGGCAAGCTGCGACTTGACGAAGGCCTCGCCGAAGCTCATGCCCACGCCCATCACCTCGCCGGTCGACTTCATTTCCGGACCGAGGATGGTGTCCACGCCCGGGAACTTCACGAACGGGAACACGGCTTCCTTGACGGAGAAGTAAGGCGGCACGACTTCCTTCGTGATGCCCTGCGCAGCCAGGGTCTGGCCGGCCATGGCGCGCGCGGCGATCTTGGCGAGCTGCAGGCCGGTGGCCTTCGACACATACGGCACCGTGCGCGAGGCGCGCGGATTGACTTCCAGCACGTAGACGTCGCCGCCCTGGATGGCGAACTGCACGTTCATCAGGCCGCTCACGTTCAGGGCCTTGGCCATCATCGTGGTCTGGCGCTTGATCTCGGCGATGACTTCCGCCGACAGCGAGTAAGGCGGCAGGCTGCATGCCGAGTCGCCCGAGTGCACGCCGGCCTGCTCGATGTGTTCCATGACGCCGCCGATG
>DALZRX010000486.1:0-3418 GCA_032015805.1 Achromobacter sp. | reverse complement strand
TCCTGCTGTTTGCCTGCCTCGCGCGCGCCACCGGTTCGGCGTCGCATGCCGCCGAGGAACTGCTCGCCGGCCGCGCCGACATTCCCTGGCGCGCGATGACAATCACCTTTGCCGTGTTGTGCTTGGCCGTGGGGGCGCTCGCAGGCCTGTCCAGCGGCTACCACGCATTGGGCACCGACCGCATCGGCAACGACGTGCTTTGGCAGGCGCTGAAAAGCATCCGCACGGCGCTCGTCATCGGCAGCCTCACGACGCTGGCGATGCTGCCGCCGGCCATCATCTTTGGCATTGCCGCCGGATATTTCAAGGGCAAGGTCGACGACGCCATCCAGTACCTGTACACCACGATCACCTCGATCCCGGGGGTGCTGCTGGTCGCCGCCTGCGCGCTGATGATGCAGGTGTACATCGACAACCATTCCGACCTCTTCGATACCTCGGCCGCCCGTGCCGACCTGCGGCTGTTCCTGCTGTGCATGATCCTCGGTCTGACGGGCTGGGCCGGGCTGTGCCGCCTCTTGCGCGCCGAGACCCTGAAGCTGCGCGAGCTGGAATACGTGCAGGCCGCGCGCGCCTTCGGCGTGTCGCACTGGCGCATCATGACGCGCCACCTGCTGCCCAACGTGGCGCACCTGGTGCTGATCACCGTGGTGCTGGAGTTCTCGGGCCTCGTGCTGTATGAGGCCGTGCTGTCCTACCTGGGCATCGGTGTGGATCCCAGCATGAATTCCTTCGGCTCGATGATCGACGGCGCGCGGCTGGAGATGTCGCGCGATCCGATGATCTGGTGGAACCTGATGACCGCTTTCATCTTCATGCTGGCGCTGGTGCTGGCCGCCAACCTGTTCGCGGACGCGGTGCGCGACGCCTTTGATCCGCGCACCCGCCGTTTCAAGCCCAGCCGCCTGGCGCGACTTGGCTTTTTCGGCCGCCGTCCGGGCGCAATGCTGGCCGCGGACGGCCGTGCCTCCAAGACCGGGGAGGCGCCATGAGCTACGAGACGCCATTGCTGACCGTGGAAGGTCTGGACGTCGACGTCGCGGGCGAAAGCGGCATCACGCACGCGGTCAAGCGGCTGCAACTCGCCATCTCCCAACGCGAGACCTTCGCGCTGGTGGGCGAATCGGGCTGCGGCAAGAGCATGACCGCGCTGGCTTTGCTGCGCCTGTTGCCGGACGCCGGACGCATCGTGGGCGGCCAGATCGACCTGGACGGCGAAGACCTGAATCGCCTGCCCGAGAGCGCCATGCGAGGCGTGCGGGGCGGGCGCATCGGTATCATTTTCCAGGAACCGTCCACCAGCCTGAACCCCGTCATGCGGGTGGGCGACCAGATCATCGAGACGCTGACAGCGCACACCCCGCTGCGCGGGGCGGCGGCGCGCGCGCGGGCCATCGACTGGCTGCGCCGCGTCGGCATTCCCGAGCCCGAGCGCCGCATCGACGACTATCCGTTCCAGTTTTCCGGCGGCCAGAAGCAGCGCGTGATGATCGCCATCGCGCTGGCGGCCGAACCCGTGCTGCTGATCGCGGACGAGCCGACCACCGCGCTGGACGTGACCGTGCAGGCACAGGTCCTGGACCTGCTGGCCAGCATCCAGCAGGAAATGGGCATGGCCGTCCTGCTGATCACGCATGACCTGGCCGTGGTGAAGAACGTGGCGCACCACGTCGCGCTGATGCGCGGCGGCGAGATCGTCGAGAGCGCCAGCGCCGAGGAGTTCTTCCGTGCGCCGCGCCATCCCTATGCCAAGCAGCTCTTCGAAGCCATTCCCACGTTCGACAAGCGCGGTGTGCCGCTGACCGAGCAGGGGCGCGCCGCGGCTGCCCAGGACCGCCGGCAAGGCGATCCAGGCCGGGCGGCGGGCGTGGTGCTGGACGTGCAGGACCTGAAAGTGCATTACCCGGTGCGCAAGGGCCCGTTGCGCCGCATCGTGTCGTGGGTCAAGGCCGTGGACGGTGTGACCTTCACGCTGCGTGCGGGCGAAACGCTGGCCCTGCTGGGCGAATCCGGGTGCGGCAAGACCACCACGGGCAAGGCGCTGCTGCGGCTGATTGACGGCGCCCGCATCTCGGGCCGCGCCATGCTGCAAGGCCAGGACCTGCTGGCCGCCGACCGCCGCCAATTGCAGCGGCTGCGGCAGGATATCCAGATCGTGTTCCAGGACCCGTACGCATCGCTGGACCCGCGCATGCGCATCGGCGAGATCCTGGACGAGGGGCTGGCTTCGCTCAAGCGCGACATGACCCGGCAGGCCCGCGAGAAGCACGCGGCCCAGCTCATCGAACGCGTGGGGCTGCCCGCCAACACGCTGACGCGTTATCCGCATGAGTTTTCGGGCGGCCAGCGCCAGCGGATCGCCATCGCACGCGCCCTGGCGGTCGAACCCAAGGTGCTGATCTGCGATGAGCCCACATCCGCGCTGGATGTGTCGGTGCAGGCGCAGATCCTGGATCTGCTGCGTGAACTGCAGGCCGAGCTGGGTATTGCCTACCTGTTCATCACCCACAATTTCGGGGTGGTCGAATATCTGGCGGATCGCATCGCGGTCATGGACAAGGGCCGCATCGTCGAGCTTGGCCAGGCCGAATCAGTCTTGCTGGCGCCGCGCCAGGAAGTCACGCGCCGGCTGCTGGCCGCGGTGCCGCGGCTGCATTTCGGGCCGCCGGAAAGCGCCTGATTCGGCTGTTCCGTCCCGATTTCGACGGAGATCGGGGCGCGCAAGTGCCCGGGCGGGGCTGTCCGCGCCGGGCAGGATCTTGTATTCTGCCGCCGGACCTCCATATTGACGCCATGGCACTTAAAGTTTTTGACCTCCAGTGCGACCACAGCCACATTTTTGAAGGCTGGTTCGGTTCGCACGAAGATTACGACTCGCAGCAGGCGCGTGGCCTTGTCACGTGCCCGGTCTGCGGGTCGGCCACGATCACCAAGCGCCTCTCCGCGCCGCGCCTGAATGTGGCCCACCTGCATGCGCCGGCGACCCAGCCGTCCGTGCCGGCAGGCGCTTCGGACGCCGAAAAGATGGCGGCGTTGCAGGCCGTCGTCATGCGTCAGGTGCGTGCGCTGTTGCGCAGCACCGAGAACGTGGGCCCGCGCTTCGCTGAAGAAGCGCGCCGCATCCACGAGGGCGACGCCGACGTACGTCCCATCCGCGGCACCGCCACGGTCCAGGAACGCGAAGCCTTGGCCGAGGACGGCATCGACGTCATGGCCGTGCCCGACTTCCTGGATGACGATCGGTTGCAGTAAGCCGCCACGCGCCATAGCCGGCGGCAATAAAAAAGCCAGACCGCAAGGTCTGGCTTTTTTTGCGCTGGGCCGGATCAGTTGTTGACGCGGCTGCGGTATTCGTTCGTGCGGGTGTCGATTTCGATCTTGTCGCCGATGGCGCAGAACAGCGGCACGTTCAGTTCGT
>DALZRX010000485.1:0-3421 GCA_032015805.1 Achromobacter sp. | reverse complement strand
GACAGGGCCAGGCGTAGCGCGCTCCAATGCGGCTGGCCCAGCGCCATCAGCGCATTCAGGCTGTCGGAAGCGCATGCGGCCAGCGCGTCCGCGGCCAGGCCCTCGAACGGCTGCTTGCCGGCCAGCGCGGCCAGATCCAGGATCTGGTCGCCGATGGCCACGCCAGGGCGGAAGGTCTCTTGCGAGCCCTTCCGGCGAAACGCGCCGTAAGGCAGGTTCTGCACAGGGAAGTCCGACTTGTCCGAGTTGGCGCTGGCGACCCAGCTCTTCAAGGACGGGTCGTGGGTTTCGTTGATCGCGGTGGTCATGGCTGCGTGTCTCTGTCAGTGTGTTTTTGAGGGGCCGGCCCGGCGCGCGCGCCTTGCGTGCGCCGGATGAATCAAACGCCAAGCGGCGATGCGCTTTCGCGCATCGCCGCCGGCGGGAAAGGCAGACGCTTGCGCGTCACGCCTTCTTGGGATCAAAGTGCTTTGCGATGCCCTGCCAGCACCGGTAGTAATCGCCCTGCAATTCTACCGACGCCAGCGCCTGCTCCGTCGGGCGGATCACGCGGCGGGTCTCGAACATGAACGCCATCGTGTCGCGGATGTAGTGCGCCTTGCTGGTGTCGGCGTGCGAGGCTTTCTCGAAGGTCTCGGCGTCGGGGCCATGGCCGCTCATGCAGTTGTGCAGGCTGGCGCCGCCGGGTGCGAAGCCGTCGGCCTTGGCGTCGTACACGCCCTGGATCAGGCCCATGAATTCGCTGGCGATGTTGCGGTGGAACCAGGGCGGACGGAACGTGTTCTCCATGGCCAGGACGCGCGGCGGGAAGATCGCAAAATCCATGTTGGCCGTGCCCGGGGTGTCCGAGGGCGCCGTCAGCACCGTGAAGATCGAGGGGTCCGGATGGTCGAAGCTGATCGAACCGATCGTGTTGAAGTTGCGCAGGTCGTACTTGTACGGCGCATGCGTGCCGTGCCAGGCCACCACGTTCAGCGGGGAATGGTCGATCGAGGCGCGCCAGAAGCCGCCCGTGAACTTGGCCACCAGTTCAAAATCGCCGTCCACGTCTTCATACCAGGCCACCGGCGTCTTGAAGTCGCGCGCGTTGGCAAGACAGTTCGAGCCGATCGGACCCAGTTCCGGCAGGCGCAGTGCCGCACCGAAGTTTTCGAGCATATAGCCGCGCGCCGTGCCATCCAACAGCTCCACGCGGAAGCGCACGCCGCGGGGAATGACCGCGATCTCCAGCGGTTCCAGGTCGATGAGGCCAAGTTCGGTGGCCAGGCGCAGCCGGCCCTGTTGCGGGACCAGCAGCAGTTCGCCGTCGGCATTGTAAAAATAGCGGCCCTGCATCGAGCGGTTGGCGGCATACAGGTGAATGCCCACGCCGCCCTGTTCGTCGGGGCCGCCGTTGCCGCCCCAGGTCTTCACGCCCTCCAGGAAGTCCGTGGGGGCGTCGGGGATCGGCATCGGGCTCCAGCGCAACTGGTTCGGCGTGACCGGACCATGGCCGAAGGTGCTCTGCCAGCCGGCGGCGCCCTCGAAAGCTTCAAAGGGCTTGTGCTGCGCGCCCGGGCGGATCCGGTACAGCCACGAGCGGCGGTTCTCAGCGCGCGGGGCGGTGAAGGCGGTGCCGGACAACTGCTCGGCATACAGGCCATACGGACATTGCTGCGGCGAATTGCGGCCGTCGGGCAGGGCGCCGGGCAGCGCCTCGGTCGCGCATTCGTTGCCGAAACCGGTCTGGTATTGCAGTTCCATGGAATCCTCCTGGGCGGCGGGCGCGGTGCTTGGCCGCGCGGCTTGGTGTCGTGGGCGGGTCGGGCATTGCCCGAGCCGATACGCCATTGTCGGAAAAAATCCCTGTTGCGGCTACGGGAATGCAAAAATAGAGACTATAAATTTTGTGAATAGTAGGGGGCGCCGATGGCCGACTTGCGCGACGTGGACCTGAACCTGTTGCTGCTGTTTCAACACCTGCTGGAAGACCGCAACCTGTCGGCGGTGGCCCGGCGCATGGATTTGTCGCAACCGGCGGTCAGCAATGCGCTGCGGCGTCTGCGCGTGGCGTTCGGCGACGAACTCTTCGTGCGCACCGCGCAGGGCATGCTGCCGACGCCCCGGGCCCAACGCCTGGCCGGACCCGTTAGCGAGGCGCTGGGGTTGTTGTCGCAGGCCTTGCAGGACCAGGATGTGTTCGACGCCGCGACCAGCAGCCGGCGTTTCCGGGTCGCCATGACGGACGTCGGTGAAATCCACTTCATGCCGCGCCTCATGGAAGTGTGTGTGCAGAAGGCGCCGCAGGTCCGCATCGATTCGGTGCGGGTGCTGGGCCCGGACCTGCCGCGCGAGATGGAGTCGGGCAGGGTGGATCTGGCGATCGGCGCATTCGACGAAATGGGGGCCGGCACGCTGCAGCGCATGCTGTTTCGCCAGGGCTACGCCACGCTGTTCCGCCAGGCGCATCCCACCGCGCATGCGGGCATGGGGCTCAAGGCGTTTCGCGCGGAGCGTCATCTGATCGTGTCGCGCGCGGCGCCGTACGGGCAGGTCAACCAGTCGATGGAGCGGGCGGGCGTGGACCTGGCCGAGCATTTCAGCGTGCCGCATTTTTCGGCGGTGCCCTACATCGTCAGCGCGACGGACCTGCTGGCGACCGTG
The DNA here is from genome assembly GCA_032015805.1 of Achromobacter sp. Taxonomy (GTDB): domain Bacteria; phylum Pseudomonadota; class Gammaproteobacteria; order Burkholderiales; family Burkholderiaceae_B; genus Achromobacter. The sequence goes on along the minus strand of DALZRX010000485.1, from coordinate 778 downwards.
CCGGAAAAGCTGGCGGCCAGCGCCGCCGCGCCGTTCGGCCTGCGCTTCATGACGCCGCCGCTCAAGGTGCCCGCCCTTCAGACCAATATGTACTGGCAGCGCAGGGTTGATCGCGACGGCGGCAACCAGTGGCTGCGCGTCCTGATCGTCAATACTTTCGCGGTTGGGTCCTAGGGGCCCGTCTACGTGGCGCCTTGCCACGCAGGCGGGCCTCGGCGCATCAAGCGCCTTGCGTCACGGAGGCGCGTGCGTGTTGCAACGCTTCCTTGAGCAGGTGCAGGTCGCCCAGGTGGTTGGCCAGCAACAGGATCAGCGCCGCATTCAGCTCCTGGCTCTGTTCGTTGGACAGGTCGCGATGCGCGTCGATCAGCGCTTCGTAGAAGTCATCCGGCGCGCTCAGATTGGTTTCGGTGATAAGCATGTGGGAAGACCTCTGAAATCACGCGTGACCCGTCGCGCGATGGACGGCGGCGCCCACGGCTTCGGGGTTGAAGGCGCGCCAGCGCGCGGCGATGTGCTGGTCCGGGCGGATCAGGTAGGCGGTGCCGGCCTGTGCGTCGTAACGCTTGGCAAGGCAGCCCTCGCTGTCCCGGACTACGGTCGTTTCCGCAGGCAGGCAGGATAGATCGCACTGCGGATCCACCACCAGCACGGCCTTGACCGGCACCGGCGCCATCCGTAGCGCCTGCAATGCCAGCAGCGTGTCGCGGCCCGGCAGCTCGGCATTGCAGAACACCGCCAGCACGAACGCGCCATCCAGCTGCGACAGCCACCAGCC
>DALZRX010000484.1:0-3426 GCA_032015805.1 Achromobacter sp. | reverse complement strand
GGCGGCGGCAACGCGCCGGCCGCGAGCGGCCTTGTCCGCCTTGCCACCTTTTCCACTCTTGCCCGTGGCGCCCGACTTCTTGGGCGGCGAGCCCTTGGCGGCGACCTGCTTGCCGCGCTTGGGCGGCGCTTTCTTGGCCGAAGAGGATTTGGGAGGCGCCTTCTTGGCGGAGGGCGCAGCCTGCTTGGCGGCCGCGCTCTTGCCGGAGCCCGCCTTGGGCGACGGCGATTTCTTTGCTTGTTGCGCCTTGCAGGCCGCCGACTTGGCGTTCGTCTTGCAAGGATCGGAGTTCTTGGCTGCTTGCGCCGCGGGCGGCAGAAGCGCGCACACCGCCAGCGCAGCAGGCGCTATGGCTTTCGCAATTGCACGTTTCCAGGAAAAGGCCATGGTTGAGCAGGCTTGTCGGTCTGTGAGCAAATATTTCTTAAGCCGGCGTTTCGTCGGATCAGGAAAAGTCCAGATGAATTATGGGCTTACGCGTCGAATTTAAACAGCAATTTCAAGTTGCACGCAAGGCGATTTGCGAGGTTGACCCAAAAAAATAAGCGTGACGCATTGACCCCGCAGCAATTAGTCACATATCAGCAGCCGCAACGCTACCCGTGCGGCGCGCAAGAGCGTAGCCCGGATTAACCCTCATCCGGCTGAATGGGTGGACTTTTTTGTGGGAGTCGGCGCGCTGGCCGAGGCCGATTTGGCCTCGCCGGGTGGAATCGAACCACCAATTGACCCTTAGGAGGGGTCGGTTATATCCATTTAACTACGGCGAGCGTGTGGGGTGCGGGTGTCTGCTCCGCCACGGGCGTGTGCGGCGGGCGCCGGAAGCGGCGCGCCTTGCAGTAAGGCCCTGCACTAAGGCCTTGAAATCGCTGCGGAACTTGCGAGCCGAAGTTTAGCACTGCGGGCGCGGGCTTCGAAGCAGGACGCAAGTCTATCAGCAGCCGCATCAAGGCCCAAATCCAACGTCCCCCCGAAAGGGCGGATCGACGCCTTGCAGGCGAAGCGCATTGCGCCAACGGGGGTATTACCGGGCCGGCTTGCCGACTTGTATATGATGTTTGAGTCCCGCTTCGCGCGGGCCGCCCCGAGGAGGGGGCGCAAACCCTAAAACAACCAGACACGGGTTTCATGTCTAGCCAAACCGATTCGATTTCCGCGCGCACCATTGTCTTGGGCACCCTGGTCGTGCTGCTTGCCATGGGCGTTCGCGCCACCTTCGGCCTGTTCATGCAGCCCATGGGCCTGGCGCACGGCTGGAGCCGTGAAGTGTTTTCCATGGCCTTTGCGCTGCAGAACCTGGTCTGGGGCGTGGCCTGTATCTTCATGGGCATTCTGGCCGACCGTTATGGTTCGGGCCGCACCATCGCGCTGGGCGCGGTGCTGTACATGCTGGGCCTGATCGGCACGCGCTTTGCCACCGACGAGGCCACGCTTTATCTGAGCGCGGGCGTGCTGGTCGGCCTGGGCCAGGCGGGCACCACCTTCCCGGTGATTTTGCCCGTCGTGGCGCGCTCGGTGCCGCCCGCGTACCGCAGCACGGCCATGGGCATTGCCAGCGCGGGGGGCTCTTTGGGCCAGTTCGCCGTCGTGCCGACCGGCCAGATGCTGATCAACGGCCTGGACTGGACGGGGGCGCTGTGGGTGCTGTCGCTGTTCGTGGCGTGTGCCGCGCCGTTGGCATATTTTCTTCGCGGCAGGCCGCAAGCGCACACGGGACCGCAGCAATCCCTCTCGACTGCCATCAAGCAGGCCGTGCGCCATCCGTCGTTTCATTTCCTGTTCTGGAGCTACTTCGTCTGCGGCTTTCACACCGCGTTCATTACGTTGCACCTGCCGGCGTACGTGAGCGATGGCGGCCTGACGGCCGGGCAGGGCGCCACCGCGATTGCCCTCATCGGCCTGTTCAATGTCCTGGGGTCGTTCTACGCAGGCAAGCTGGGCGGCAAGTACAGCAAGAAGCGCCTGTTGGCGGTCGTGTACTTCATGCGGGCCTTCGGCATCCTGCTGCTGCTTTCGATGCCGCTTTCGCCATGGGTGCTTTATGGCTTCGCCGCCTGGATGGGACTTTTCTGGCTCGGTACGGTGCCGCTGACGCAGGGCCTCATCGGCCAGATCTATGGGCTGCGTTATGCGGCCACGTTGTCGGGCATCGTGTTCCTCGGCCACCAGTTGGGCAGCTTCATCGGCGTGTGGCTGGGCGGCTATGCGTACGCCAAGACCGGAAGCTACGACCTGGTGTGGTGGATCGGCGTCGTGCTGGCCGTCGTCGCGGCGCTGCTCTGCCTGCCCGTGCGCGAACAGCCCGTGGCGCCCGCGCACCCCGCAACGGCCTGATCACGGCATTCCCGAGCCGCGCCATGACCCGCACCCCGCAACCCCGCGCATCCCGTCGCCAAGGCTGGCGCGCCGTGGGCGTGCTCGCGCTGGCAGCGGTGCTGGGCCTCGCATTCTGGGGATACACCACGCCCGAGATGCAGATCCACTGGGAAAACCTGGCCGCGCTCTGCGGGTTCTGACAGGGCTCGGCTTACCGCAACGGGCGCAACGCGGCGGCCGGCTCGCGGTATCCTACGGCGGAGATTTTCTTCGCCTCTTTTCATGCCTTTTCCTGCGCGCGGCCCCACCGCGCGCGCCCCTGGATGACCATGCAGGACGCATCCCCTCTCTACGCCGACCTCTCGTTGCCGGACATCGCCGGGCTGCCCGCTGCGGACACCCTCGTCCTCACGGTAAACAACCGCCTGTCGCGCCGGCTCACGCTCGATCTCGCCGGACTGCTGCGCCAGGAGCGTCAGGTCAGCGAGCTGCCGCGCATCCTGCCGCTGTCCGCGTGGCTCGCTGAATCCGCCAACGAGCTCGCGTTCGAATCCGGCGATGACGTGCCGGCCTATCGGCTGGACAGTTTCGCCACGCAACTCGTCTGGACGGAAGCGATCCGCATCGAAGAAGCAGAACGCGTCCTGCTGGACGCGAGCCAGGCTGCACGGCTGTCGATGGACGCCGATCTGCTGATGGACGAATGGGACCTGCAGGTGCCTTCCGGCGCGGATACCGATGAATACCGCGGGTTTGCGCGATGGCGCGAGCGCTATCGCCATACGCTCGCCGGCATCGACGCCGAGGACGCCAACCAGGGGTATGCGCGCGTTCTTCGCGCACTCGAATCCGGCCGTCTGGCCACGCCGCGGCAACTGGTGCTTGCCGGGTTCACGGATATCTCGCCGCGCTTTCAACGCCTGCTGCTCGCGTTCGAGGCGCAGGGCACAGATGTCGCGCAATGGCGCGACACGCAGCGTGTGCAAGCGGTGGCGCAGCGCTTCGAGGCAGCGGACCAGGGCGCCGAATGGCGCGCCGCCGCGGCGTGGGCGGCCAGCAAATTGAAGGCCGATCCCGCGGGGCGTTACGCCATCGTCTCGCCACAACTGG
>DALZRX010000483.1:2319-3427 GCA_032015805.1 Achromobacter sp. | reverse complement strand
ACGGGTGTCGTGCATGACGACTATTGAGCTTCGGATTCCCTCGGGCGCATCGACGCCCCGCACTCGCACCCGCCCCGTCACAGACCGCTCCGTGAGTTGCTGGCCTTGGGCGGCGGGGGGAGTTGGGTTCTTGCGTTCTTGCCGCGGGCGGGGTGAGAGGGAAGATCTTGCGGAGCTGCCAAAATCGGCCGCGCGGGCGGCCTTCTTTGGCGTTTGGGGGTCTTGCGTCGGGGCGATGACGCTGCGCGCTGGTGGGGGCGGGCGCTCTGTCAGGTGGCCGAAGCCCTGACGAGATGCTCTCTGTGGCCGTCAGGTGTCTGACACCCTGACGAGATAAGCGTGAACGGCAGATGATCTTCCAGGGTGTCAGACACCCATCAGAACACCGGTGCCCGCCACCCCACGCTCAGCGCTTCTCCAGCGCCAGCCTCAATCCAAACGCAATGAACACGGCGCCTGTGACGCGGTCCAGGCCGCGGGTGACTGCTGGGCGGGAGAGCCAGCGGGCCAGGGGGCGGGTGGCGGCTACCAGGAGGACGAACCACAGCATGCCGACGATGGCGTGGACCGTGGCGAGCAGCAGGCTGAAGCGCAGGACGTCGGAGCCGGCGGGGATGAATTGGGGCAGGAAGGTGATGTAGAAGACGCCGACCTTGGGGTTCAGCGCGTTGGTGAGGCAGCCCCGCACGAACCAGCCGGAGGCGGTGGTGCTGGGGCGGGAGGGGGCGGCCAGAATGCCGGAGGGCGAGGCCGACGCGGACTTGCGACGGGAGCGGGTGCTCCACAGCAGCTTGACGCCCAGATAGAACAGGTAGATAGCAGCGCAGATGCGCAGAGCGTCGTAGGCGAGCGTGGATACGGCCAGCAGCGAGCCCAGACCGAGCGCCGCGATGGTGCCCCATAGCAGGCAGCCGGCGCTGATGCCCAGGCCGGCCATGAGGGCGCGGCGGGCGCCTTCGACGGCGGCGGTGCGCAGCACCAGGGCGTTGTCCAGGCCCGGGGTGATGGTCAGGATGGCGGCGGCCAGGGTGAAGGCGAGGAGGGCGGCGGTGGCTGTCATGGCGTGCGGATTCTGGATGCCACGCCGGCAGGATCGGCATGGGGGGGG
>DALZRX010000483.1:971-2309 GCA_032015805.1 Achromobacter sp. | reverse complement strand
CCGGCAAGTGTAACGCCGGCTCCCGCCTTGGACCTCGGCATTGGACCTCGGTCTTTGGCCTCCTGCGGTTGCAATGCTTGCCGGCATGCTCATGCTGCGCGATTGCCGAGCCGCCTGGCCACTGCACCGGGCGGTTATCATGGCGGCCTTCCTGCAATTCGCTTTTGAACGGACTCACGCCATGGCCCTGCGCGCCACCATCTACAAGGCCGACCTGAATGTCGCCGATACCGATCGCCATTACTACGGCAGCCACGGGCTTACCGTGGCGCGTCATCCGTCGGAAACCGACGAACGCATGATGGTGCGGCTGGTGGCCTTTGCGATGCATGCGCAGGAGGACCTGTCGTTCACGAAGGGGCTCAGCGATACGGACGAGCCCGATCTTTGGGTGAAGGATCTGACTGGCGAGATCAAGCTGTGGATCGAAGTGGGCCAGCCTGAAGAGCGGCGCATCCTGCGCGCCTGTGGCCGCGCCGACGAGGTGATCGTCTATTGCTACGGCGGTTCGGCCAGCAAGATCTGGTGGGACGGGGTGCGCAACAAGCTGGAGCGCACGCGCAATCTGAAGGTGGTGAACCTGCCGGTGGAGCAGACGCGTGCGCTGGGCAAGCTGGCCGAGCGGACGATGCAACTGAACGCGAATATCTCGGACGGCATCGTGTATTTCTCGGCGGGCAAGGGTGAAGTCAGCATCGAGCCGGAGATCTGGCGCTGAAATCGGGGCCGGGACTTGCGTTTTGAAAGATTGCGGGCGTAATATGACGATCATCATATTAACGGTGCTCCGATCATGTCCGCCTCCCGCAAGGAACAGTCCCACGAACGTATCGTCGATGCGGCCGCGCGCGCGATCCGCCGTGCTGGGTATGCGGGGGTAGGCGTCGCGGACATCATGAAGGAAGCCGGGCTGACGCACGGCGGTTTCTACGCCCATTTCCCGTCGCGCGACGCGTTGCTGGCCGCGGCAATGGAGCGGGCAGGCCAGGACGGCGCTGCGCGTCTGTCGCAGGGCATGGCGCGCCGCCGCGCGGAAGGCGCCAGCCCGTTGCGCGCCTGGGTGGAAACCTATCTCAGCGATGCCCACCTGACGGGTTGCGAGCAGGGTTGTCCTGTGGCCGCCCTGGCCTCGGAAATGCCGCGCCAGTCGGAGGACGTGCGTGAAGTGGCTGCCAACCGCGTGCAGCGTCTGCTGGAAGCCGTGCAGCAGGTGCTGCCGGCCGACGTGGGCGACCATGCCGCAGCGGCGGTTTTGAGTACGCTGGTCGGCGCGCTGCAACTGGGCCGGGCGCTGGGGGACAACCCCCGCGGACGCGCGGTGCTGGCGTCCGCCCGCCA
>DALZRX010000483.1:0-961 GCA_032015805.1 Achromobacter sp. | reverse complement strand
CAGGCGGTTTTGGACCAGTACGACCACGAGGGCGCCGCAGTTTCCCACTGACCGATTTTTGCTGGCCGCATTACGCGGCCATTTTGCTGTCCATAAATATGATGATCATCATATTTAAAAGTGCATAAGCCGACTCTTCGCACCCACCATCTTTCAGGAATGCCCATCATGGAACTCAAGAACGCCGTCGTTTTCATTACCGGGGCCAATCGCGGCCTGGGTCTGACCTTTGCCCGCGAGGCGCTGGCCCGCGGCGCGCGCAAGGTGTACGCCGCCGCGCGCGATCCGTCCACCATCACCCTGGAAGGCGTCGTGCCGGTCAAGCTGGACGTCACGCGCGCCGATGACGTGGCCGCCGCCGCCGAACTGGCCAAGGACGTGACGCTGGTCATCAACAATGCGGGAATCGCCGACACGGGCGGGTTTCTTGCCCCGGGCAGCGTGGAATCGGCGCGCCGCCACCTGGACGTCAACCTGTTCGGGCCGTTGATGGTGTCGCAGGCCTTTGCGCCGGTGCTGGCCGCGAACGGCGGCGGGGCGATCCTGAACGTCCTGTCGATCGCAAGCTGGATCAACGGCCCGCTGCTGGGCGTGTACGCGATGAACAAGTCCGCCGCGTGGGCGCTGACCAATGGGTTGCGCCAGGAGTTGCGGGCGCAGAACACGCACGTGCTCGGCCTGCACATGGGATTCGTGGACACCGATCTGACCAAGGGCATCGACGCGCCCAAGTCCACGCCGCAAGCCATCGTGGCCCAGGCGCTGGACGCGCTGGAGGCGGGCGAACGCGAGGTGCTGGCCGACGAGCAGACGCGCCAGGTCAAGCAGGGCCTGACCGCCAGTCCCGCGGTTTATCTGTAAGCCGGAGGTCACGCCGTCATGCGTTCGAACTCGACTTCCGCCGGCGCCTCGGCGTCTGGCATGGGCGCCGCCGCTGGCGTCGCCTCACCCGGCGCTCGCG
>DALZRX010000482.1:2286-3435 GCA_032015805.1 Achromobacter sp. | reverse complement strand
GTCCGCTCGACGAATGGCCCATGGCGCGCGCCGCGCTCGCATGGCTTCGCGCCTTGGCCGAGTGCGCGCCGGGCAAGGGATGTGGCGTCGATGTCCTGGGCGCCGCGCTGCTTGCGGGCCATTGCGCCGGCGACGTGCGGGACCGTGCGCGCTTTGCGGCCATCGATGCGCGCTGGCGGCGCCAGGGCCAATTGCATGTCAGTCAGCATGAATGGGGCAGGTTGCTGGCAGACATTCCCGTGTTGGCGCAGGCGTGGTCCCACGCAACAGAGATCTGGACGCAAGGCGGCCGCCAGGCCACGTGCGACGTCTGGATGCTGCGCATGAAGGCGGCGCTGACCGCCCTGGGGTTTCCGGGCGAAGCCCCGCTGGACAGCGTGGGGTATCAGGTCATGGGCGCGCTGGGCGATGCGCTCGGCAGCTTCTCGGCGCTGGCGCCGGCCGCCGGCCGTCTGAGCGGCATCGCGGCCGTCAACCTGCTGGAAAGCGTGGCGCGCTCATCTTCATTCCAGCCGCAGCGCGATCCCCTTGCGCGGCTGGACGTGCTGGGGCTGCTGGAAGCCGAAGGCGGCTATTGGGATGGCGTCTGGCTGCTGGGCCTGACGGACGACGTTTTGCCCGCGTCGCCCAAGCCAAACCCGCTGTTGCCGCTTGCCGTGCTGCGCCAGGCCAGGGCGCCGCGTGCCACCCCCGAGCGCGAACGCGAATGGGCCGAAGGCATGTATGCCGCGCTCTGCCGTTGCGCGCCCGACATCATCGTCAGCCACGCGCACATGGACGGCGAGCGCGAACTGCGCCCGTCGCCCTTGATCGCGGCGCTCGGCGTCACCGACTGGACGCCGGCCCTGACCGAAGCGCTCGCCGCCTTGCCCCAGGAATCGCTCGATGACTCGCAGGGTCCGCCGCTGGCTGCGGGCAACCGGGGCGGGGGTGGGCTGGATGTCCTGGACACGCAGGCGCGCAATCCGCTGTGGGCTTTCGTGCGCCACCGCCTGGGTGGTCGCGAGCTTGCGCCGTACGCCGATGCGGCCACCGTGAATGTGCGCGGCCAGTTCCTGCACAAGGCGCTCGAAGTCGTGTGGGGCATGATGCCCGACCAAGATGCGCTGCACGAGCAACTTGCGGCGGGCCGCCTGCCTGCGTTGCTGG
>DALZRX010000482.1:0-2276 GCA_032015805.1 Achromobacter sp. | reverse complement strand
CCGTGGCGCAGGCCGCGGATGACGAACTCAAGGAGTACGCGCCAGCATTGCGCGCGCTGGAATGCCAGCGCGCCCAGACCGTGCTGGCATCGTGGCTTGACCTCGAAGCGCAGCGCCTGCCGTTCGCGGTGGCGCAGGTCGAAAAAAACCATCAATGGCAGCGCGGCGCGCTCAACCTGAAGCTGCGGCTGGACCGCATCGACAGCCTGCCCGACGGGCGCAATGTCATCGTCGACTACAAGACGGGCGTGGCCGCGGCCAAGCCCGAGCCCGACTGGTCGCGCAGCCGTCCCGTGAACGTGCAGTTGCCGTTTTATGCATCGGTGCTGGCCGATGCCGCCGGCGGCGAAGCGGCGGGCCTGGTGCTGGCGCAGATCCACGCGCGGCAGGTCGCTGCGCAGGGGCTCGCCGACGAAGACCTGGGCATGCCGGGCGTGACGCTGGCCAGCGAAAGCAAATTCTTCGACGGCCTGTCCTGGCCCGAGATCCGCCAGCGCTGGCGCGTGGCCATCGAAGGGCTGGCCGACGAATATGTCGCGGGGTACGCGGCCAACGTCGCGTACCGCCGCGACGACCTGAAATACTGCGATGCATTGCCGTTCCTGCGTTTGCATCTGGACGACGAGGACGCATAAGCCATGGCCGAACAAGACCGACTTCCCCATGACCATGCCGCGCGCGCGGCGGCGCTCGATCCGGCGCATTCCTTCCTGGTGCAGGCGCCCGCCGGTTCCGGCAAGACCGAACTACTGACCGACCGCATTCTGGCCTTGCTGGCCACGGTGAACCGCCCCGAAGAAATCGTCGCCATCACCTTCACGCGCAAGGCCGCATCCGAGATGCACGCGCGTGTGCTGAGCAAGCTGCGGCGCGGGCTGGATGCGCCGCCCGAAGCCTCCCACGAACGCCGCAGTTGGGAACTCGCCCGCGCCGCGCTGGCGCGCAACGCCGAGCAGGGCTGGCATCTGCTCGAGCATCCCGCGCGTCTGGCCATCCGCACCATCGACTCCTTCTGCGCGGGGCTGGTTCGCAGCATGCCCTGGCTGTCGGAACTGGGCGGCATGCCTGACATCACGGACGACGCGCGCTCTCACTACGAAGCCGCCGCGCGCGCCACGCTGGACCTCGCTGACGAATACGACGCCGTGCGCATCCTGCTCCGGCATCTGGACGTGGACGTGCAGGCAGCCAAGGACGCAATCGCCGACATGCTGGGCCAGCGCGACCAATGGCTGCCCCTGCTGCGCCACGGCTCCGATCGCGAGGCCATGGAGGCCATGCTGGCCGAGGCCATCGGCGAAGACCTCGACGCGTTGTGCGCCGCCATGCCCTACGGCTGGTGCGAATCCCTCTGCGGCCCGGCGCGCCTGGCGGCCGCCCAGCTGCAAGATTCCGAAGACGAAAACAAGCTCGCCGCGTTGCTGGACTGGACCGATGAACTCCATCCCGACGCCGAGCTGCTGGACGCCTGGCGCGCCGTCGCGCATCTGCTGCTGACCGGAACGGGCTCGTTGCGCAAGACCGTCAACAAGAATCTCGGGTTCCCGGCCAAGTGCGCGCACAAAGAGCCCTTCGTGGCCTGGCTGGAAGGCGCCGACGCGCAAGGCGCCTGGGTGCGGCGCTTGCACGCCGTCCGCGACATCCCGGCGCCGCACTTCACGGATGCGCAATGGGAAGTGCTGGGCGCGCAGCTCATGACGCTTGCGCTGGCCGTGGCGCAGTTGCGCCTGCGCTTCGCCGACAAGGGCGAGGTCGACTTCATCGAGATCGCACAGCGCGCCGCCGCCGCATTGGGCAGCGCGGACGATCCCGGCGAACTGCTCCTCAAACTGGACGCCTCCATCCGGCACCTGCTCATCGACGAATTTCAGGACACCAGCCAGACCCAGCTCGACCTGCTCCGTACGCTGACGGCAGGCTGGCAGTCCGGCGACGGCCGCAGCCTGTTCCTTGTCGGCGATCCCATGCAGTCGATCTACCGCTTCCGCAAGGCGGAGGTGGGCCTGTTCCTTGAAGTGGCCGACATCGGCGTGGGCGAAGTCAAGCCCGACTTCCTGAATCTCACGGACAACTTCCGTTCGCAGGCCGGCATTGTCGACTGGGTCAACCAGTCGTTCGTGGACTTGCTGCCCCGGCGCAGTGACGCCGCGGCAGGCGCCATCGCCTACAGCCCGTCCACGGCTTTCCACCCGGCGTTGCCGGATCCCGCCGTGCGCTTCCACGCTGCCTGGTCGCGCGAGGGCGCACAGCCCGCCGAAGCGCAGGCCGAGGACATC